>JAXJJE010000432.1:0-7929 GCA_036298405.1 Acutalibacteraceae bacterium | reverse complement strand
TATGTGGAAAAACATTTTTAACAGTAAAAAGTTGAAAAATTCTGAAGAAAAGGAAAAGGATATGGCTAAGAAGAACGAAGCTGAAACCGACAAAAACGCTCTGAAGAACAAGATTATGGAACACATTAACGGTGCTATCAAGGGCGACAAGAAGGTTGAAGGTGAAAACGAAGAGTCTTGGTACAAAGAGCTTCGTGAAATGTTAGATAAGCTTGCTTATACTGAATCTGAAGATGAGAAGTCTAACTCTGATGAAGAGGAAAAAGAGAACTGCTCTGAAAAGGATAAGGAAAACAAGTGTAACTCTGAGTCTGAAGAAGACAAAGAGGAAAAAGACAATTCTGATGAAGATTCCGATGATTCTGAAAAAGACGAAAAGTCTAATGAAGAAGAAAAGGAAAATTCTGAAGATGAAGACGAGAAAGATGAAAAGTCTAACGAGTCTGAAGAAGAGGACAAGAAGGATGTAAAAGAGAACTCAAAAGATTTGAGACGCTTGCATAATTCTGGGTCTACTGAATTAAAAACAGGCTATGAGTCGGAGAAACAAAGACTGGCTCTAGGTAATAAATTGTTTTAGGAGAAATAAAAATGGCTTTAGTTTTAAACCAAAGTGGGATTAGTCCCAAAGCTGGCGACTCCGTTTATGCTCCGTATCCTGCCAGAGCATTTAAGTTGTCTAGCTCTCTCGCGGCTCCAGTTGGACCTGCTACGCCTTGTAAATTGGCTGGCACGGCTTCTAATGGTATGCCAGTAGTTACACCTATTACAGCAACATCTGATGTTGTATATTGTGTTATTGCTACAAACTTGCGTACTGGCTCTTTCGGTGCAAATGATGTTGTCAAAGGCTGGTGTGCTGGACAAGTAATCTGGTTGACAGCTTCTGCTTCAATCACAGCTGGTGCAAAAGTTTCAGCGGCTGTTAATGGTACTGTCGCAACTGCAAACGCTACTCCTGTATTAGGTATTGCTGAATCTTCTGCAAGTGCTTCTGGAGATTTAGTTGCTGTTCGCCTTGTTTCACCATATGATGTACAATAAGGAGATAAGAAATGAGTTTTAAGTTAGCAAGATTAAACAATGCGACGGCTGTTGATTCCGCTGGTTTCGACAAGCTTATCTCTACACAAGAAGAGATTGTTGCTGGTGTAATTGAAACAAAATACTATCAGTTACTTGGACAAACATTGTCAGACTTCGTTCCAATGGATGTTGGTCGTGGTGCATATTCGACAAGTATCTTTCAATATACTTCTGCTTATGTTGGCTCTCCGTTTGAAGCTGGTTTAGTACAACCATCTGAAGGATTGGGAATCAATGCAAAGGCAAATATTGTAATTGATGGCTTGTCTATTCGTAACAACTTCTGGCGTATGGATTATGAAATCAGCCACGAAGTTGTTGAAATGGGTAAAGTTGGCGTACAAGCCTTCTCAATCATTGAAGAAAAAGAAAAAGCTCGTAAGAAAGTATACGACTTGGGTATGCAAGACGTTGTATTCAAAGGATTGCCAAACGTTGCTGGTGTATATGGTTTGATGAATCAGCCGTCTGCAACTGTAAACACTTCTTTGATTGCCAAAGATTTGCCGACAATGAGCGCAACTGAATTATCTACATTCGTTGGCTCTGCTGTTGCTGTATACTTAGCAAATAACGAAAGCACTCAATTATTCAACCGTATGATTATTCCTACATCTGACTTCGTTGCTTTAGGTGTTCCGAGTAATCCTGATTATCCGTTGAAGACTAAACTTCAAGTAATTGAGGATGCCTTTAAAGCCGCTGGTATTCCAGACTTTAAGATTCTTCATTCTAAATACAATGAAACAGCTTCTACAACTGGTGGAAAACGTTATGTTCTCTACAACAAAGACGCTGATTCAATTAGAATGTATATTCCTAAGCAGTATACTCCACACGCATTACACCCAATGAACGGAATTGACTTTGTGTCTGTTGCTGAAGCACAGTTCACTGGTGTTCAATTACTCCGTCCATTAGAGTTCTTGTATGCTGATTTAACAGCTTAGTGAAAAAATGGGGTGGTTTAACCGCCACCCCTATTATCTTAACAAGGGAGAAATAAAATGTTAGTAAAAAATGTTTCAAAAAGAAGATATATTCACGCTCTAGGTGATGAATATATTATGTTAAATGCGGATGAAAGCAAAGAAATTCCAGATGAGGTTGCAAAAATCTGGATAAAAATGGGAGAGATTGTAAAAGTTGATGACGGCTCTAAAGACAAAGAGATTGAGCGTCTTAAAGCTGAAAACGAAAAACTAAAAGCACAATCTAAATGTGATGAAGGCAATGCAAAGAAAGACGAGTTGCTTGCAAAATGCAAAGAATATGGAATTAGGTATGGTAACCCAAAGACTGTTTCGGTTGCTACACTTCAAAAGAAAATCGCAGAATATGAACAAAGCTTGGCAGACCAGATAGCTGAGTAATTAAGAAAGGGAAGTTCTATGATAACAGTTAGTGAATTTAAGAATCATTTTACGAGGGACTTCCCTTATATTCCTTATTGGGAAGAAGGAAAAGCATATTTCAAAGATGATGTTGTTTATGTAAGTCCTAACTTTTACATATCAAAAATTGACGCAAATTTAAGCCCTGTATCAGATACGGAAAGCTGGTCTATATACAATGACACCACTGAAAATTATCTATCAGACACAGACATACAAAAAGCAATTGCTGAAGCTACAATGGGTTTCAACGAAGCTTTATTTGATAACGAGAAAATTTTAGCGGATGGCTTAACAGAATGTAAACTGGCTATGTTATACCTAACAGCCTTTTATTTAGTGCTGGATATTAAAAATTCGACTTCTGGACTAAGTTCTAATGCTTATACTTCATTTACAACGAGTAAATCAGTTGGAAACGTTCACGAGTCTTTTGGTATTCCAAGCTGGGCTATGAACAATCCAATGTATTCATTGTATCTTGATAACGGATATGGTAAAAAATATCTGTCTTATCTCATTCCTAGAATAACAGGATGGTTTTATTTATCGAAAGGGGCAACGACTTGGGACGTGTAAAATTTGATATGTTTGGATGGGATAAGCTAAAAAAAACGCTTGAGGGAAAATACACAACTCAAGTGGGAATATTAGGCTCACAGGCTTCAAAGGAACACAATAAGACCACAAAAACAAACGCTGAAATAGGTGCAATACACGAGCTAGGTTTAGTTGCTGGAATACCACAAAGGTCTTTTCTTAAAATGCCACTTGAAAAAAAGCTTTTTAATAAGATAAGTGAAAGAAAGGACGACTATTTTACAGCATTAGAGAGAAACAATTTGAAGAAATGGTTTTTCGCTGTTGGAGAATGGTGTGAGGAAATAATAGATGACGCTTTTGAAACAGAAGGCTTCGGGACTTGGGAGAAAAACTCGCCTATAACTGTTTCAAGAAAAGGGTTAGGAAAGAAAGTATTATTTGACACTGGACAATTAAGAAACTCAATTAGTAGTAGGGTTGTTGAAAAATGATGAAGATTAAAAACGCTAACAAGGTCAAGATAACAGGGTATAGTCATTTACCGAATATGTCCAGTACCATTGTTGGCTGGTTTTTGCCTATAAGAATAGGAATCATCACAAGAACTGTTGTAGATTTTGAACAAGTTGAAACAGTAAAATGGGTTGATACTCAAGGAGTAGTTCAGCAATACCACACAGAAAATCTTGAAATAAGCAAAGATGGAGACAGAAGCTGGGATGTTATACAGATACACTGCCTTCCTGATTTGCAATTAGAAAACGATAACCTTATAATTTATAAAGATATTGTCTATAAGGTAATGAACAATAACAATTATTCTGACTATGGGTATATGGAATATATCTGCGTTGAAACTTTTACAAGGACAGAATAGATGAACTGGAGAGAGCCTATAAAAATACTTGCAGACCTCTTGAAAAGGGAAATGTCCTTATCTGAGGATAGAATATTTATATACAATGATGGTAGACCTCTTCCAAAAGATAATGGTTTATACATTGTATTGTCTATCAATAACACGCAGGTTTTCAGAAATACAAGTAAATTTATTGAAAGCACAAATACTGAAGTCTTAGACCAAAACTTCAAGCAAAATATAATTATAAGTGTTATCAGTAAAGATTCCACGGCTAGAATAAGAGTAAATGAGGTTGTTATGGCTTTGTCCTCAATATATTGCCAGCAGTTACAAGAAAAGTATTGCTGTCATATATCTAGAATAAGTCATATGACAGACGCTTCTTTTTTAGAGCAGACGGATATGCTGACTAGAATGGATGTTTCAGTTAGCGTATTATCTTGGAAGCAATTGACAAAAGAAGTAGATTATTATGAAGTAGAAGATGTTGAATCAATCTTTGAAGCATAGGAAAGGAAAACAAAATGGTTGATATTGTGAACATTATTAACGTAAGCGAACAAACTCCGACCAGAACGCTTGGTTTCTACAATGTGAACAACGTAATGGTGTTCACAGACGAAACTCCTGTTGCAGATTTTGGAACGGACACTTTTAGAGCTTATACGAATTTGTCTGACGCTGTTACCGATTGGGGTACGGATTCAGATGTTGCTGGTGTTGTTAAAGCTATGTTAAGTCAATCACCTTCTTTATTAGCTGGTGGTGGTCAAGTTTTAGTAGCACCTTATAATCAAGACAGTGAATCGACAGAAACTCTTGATGAGGCAATTGTAAGAATGAGTGCTGAAGTTTATTTTGGCGGAGTTATTTCAGCTCAGCCAGTAGACTCAAGCGAAGCTTCTGCTGTTGCTTCTGTTTGCCAGACGTTGGAAACGATTTGGGTATATCCGCAAAGTGATACTACTGCATTGACTGGAATATTTAAGACATTAATAGACGCTGGATATAGTCATACAAAATGTTTCTTGTATACTTTAGGTGATGAAGAATCAGTTCTTGCCGCCGCTTCTTATATTTCAAGAGGCTTTGCTGTTGACTTTAACGCACAAAATTCTTGCTTGACAATGAATCTCAAAGACTTAGCTGGTGTAGATGTTGATACTGGAATTTCTCAGACAGTTTACAACAGTTGTAAATCTTTGGGTGTAGATTGTTACTGCGGAATTGAAGGATTACCGAAAGTTATTTCAAATGCGCCTGCTGGCGGTTTGTACTTTGACCAGTTATTCAATAGAATGTGGTTTAGACAAACAGCTCGTGTTCAGTATTTCAATACTTTAGCTGGAACTCCTACAAAGATTCCACAAACAGAAGCTGGTATGAACTCAGTTAAAAACGCTTTGCGTTCTTTGTGCGACTTAGCTGTTTACAATGGATTCTTAGCCGCTGGTAAATGGAATGGTGCTGATAAGTTCGGAGATGAAGAAGATTTCATGAGAAATATTTCAGACTTCGGTTATTACATTTATTCACGCCCAGTTGCTGAACAATTGCAAACGGATAGAGTGGCTCGCAAAGCCCCAGTGATTCAGATTGCTGGTAAAGAAGCTGGTGCTATCCACAGTGGCTCATTAATCTTAAGTTTTGAAGCATAAGGAGAAGTAAAATGGAAGCATATACAAGCCACGATATTATAGAAATTGACGGTGAAGTTGTTGTTGCGTTAGGCGATGGCGACACCGCTGTTATCACTTATCCTAATGACATTATGGGTATGAAAACTGGTAAAAACGGAAATACAGTTGCCGCACATAATGAAATGGGACGTGAAGCTGAATTAACTTTGAGAGTAGTTAAAGGCTCATATGATGACAAGAGAATTAACTCTAAAGTCATTAAATGGAAATCTCGCGCAGATGACTTTGAGCCAATTAAAGCTACATTTACAAAAGTTATCCGTACAGATACTGGAATTACAAACGAAATCACAATGTTGAAGTTTGGTATTCCTGTAAGAGTAGTTGAAACAAAAGAAAACGTTGAAGGTGATACCGAACAATGTTTTTCTCAATACACAATTAGATTCGGCGATAGCAATAGAGCTTTAGCTTAATCAGTTTGGGGGCATTGTTGCTCCCTTGTGGCTTTGCCCCCAAGCACTAACACAAGGGAAACTAACAAGGGAGAATAAAATGCAAGATATACAGTTAAAAAGCGGAAACGTTTTGAAATTTGGATTACCACCAATTATTGATAGTATTCGTTTAACCAATACGGTTGCGAAGGTTTTTTCAAATAGAGGACTTGAAATTAAACTAGACAGGGATTCAGAACTGTCTTTTTCTGCTTTATTTGATAAGAATCCCGACGCATTTATAAAAGGATTAGCCGATATTATTTTTGAAGAATATATTATGGAACTCGTGTTGAAATGTGCTGAAAAATGTTTATATGTTTGCAATGGTGTATCTCAAAAGATAACACTTGACACGTTCGACAATGAGAAAAACAGGGCTGATTTTTATGAAGTTATGATAAAAATAGCAATTGAGAACATAAGACCTTTTTTCGGAAATCTCCTTACCGCATTACAACCAACTTCAGAGCTGGTGAGGAGAGAATCAGACCAAGTGTAGAGATTAAAGCCCCTCTCATTGATTATTGGTGCGCATTTCTAAGCAAAGCTGGTTATGGAAGCGTCGATTTGCTAAAAAGTTATGATTGTGTTACATTCTTAAATATATTGGACTATGAAACATTCAGAAACAACTATGAAGCAGAAGCTGTCGCATTGAATAGGAAAAGAAAATGAAGTTAGGTGAGTTATTTGTAGATTTAGGAGTAAATACAGGCAACGCTTTTAATACGCTGTCTGGATTTGCTTTTAAGTTTAACCAACTGGTTGAAGCCGCTAAGACTGTTTCTGGCTATCTTGATGAAATGTTTGGAAAGACTTCTAAGTATGCTTATGATATGAAGATACTTAGTCAGGCTTCTAGTGTACCAATCAAGACGCTACAAGCTATGAATATAGCGGCAAGAAATTCAAACACTTCTATTCAGAATATGGTAGGCCATATTAAGAAACTTAATGAAGGTATTCTCAAGTTTAGAACAGGAGATGGCTCTTTATTATCTCAATTATCACCTTTAGGTATAACTTCAGATGATATTTTGACAGCTAAAAATGGATATGAACTGATGGACAAAGTAGTTCGTCGTATCCAAGATATTCCTGATGAATTTATTAAAACATCTTTCTTATCAAGTTTTATGCCTATTGAGGATTTTAACGCCTATGTAGATATGCTTGAAAATAAAGAATATTATGAAAAAAGAGCTGAAAGCTTAACAAAACAAGAAATTGAAAATCTATCAAGATTGTATCAAATAAACAAGGAGATAGACCAAAAAAGCGAGGATAGATACAACAAGTTTGTTTCTAAAACAGCCCCTATGATGATAGATTTTAAGCTCAAGATTTCTGATATAAAAGATGAATTTTATACTGCGATTGAAAGTGCTAACTCTTTTGGAGAGGCTGTTAGTGGTGCTGTTGATATTGCCACTAAACATCTAGGGGATTTATGGAAAAATATTTCTTTAAATATAGATGAATCTGGATTTTTAACTGAGGTAGGAAATAATCTTGTTACCGTGTTTGGAACTGTTGTAGACATTCTTATTGATTCAGTAAGAGCAGTAGGTCATTTTGCTAAAGCAATAGGTAGATTGTTTAAAGGTGATTTTATGGGGGCGATACAGGCTGGAGAGGATTTCTTCAATGGCTCAAAAATAGGTGCAAGATATAATAAGATAGTTGGCGGTGAATCGGTAATAGAAGGAAAAGCAACAGGAAAGAGTATCTCTGGGGTTAGAAGTATATCTGATGAGGATATGGCAAGAAATCAGAGAATCGCTTCCGCGTTTTTTAAGTCAAAAGGATATAACGAAAGTTCAATAAGGGCTTGGGTTGGAAATTTAACTCACGAATCGTGGTTTGACCCATCTCAATTGGGAGATAATGGAGCTTCATTCGGC
>JAXJJE010000431.1:0-8574 GCA_036298405.1 Acutalibacteraceae bacterium | reverse complement strand
CAACGCAAAATATATTAAATTTACAAAAGGGTGATACTTAGAAAAAGAATCAAGCATAGATTACCTCTTTTTGATATTGCTGTTTTTATCAGGTTAGTTAATTCATATAATTGTTTAATAATACAAGCTATTGCTAAAAAACAAAGCCGTAATTAAATTCTTCCAATAGGTTATCCTTATTATCAATATGTAATATCAGAACACTAAAGTTAATCCAAACAAGGCTGCAAAAAGTGTTGGAATTGATATAGCCGTTCCATAAAGAATAAACTTTTTGAAAGAAAAATCAATTTCAAATCGTTTAAGAATTGAAGCCCACATAATGCCAGCCAATGCACCAACTGGTGTAAAAAAAGCACCTATATTAGAGCCTATAATTGCTGCATACACGCTTTGATAATAGTTTTGACCATCTGCACCATATGATAATAAGGAACTAAATAACACACTCATTGGTATATTATTAATTATATTTGATACTAAAAATGATGTTGTTCCAATTGTATATATCGAATCACCCTTTGAGATAAATCCAGAAAGTATTTTAGTTGTTCCTGTATATTTTAAACTTAACACTAAAACAAACATAGATAAAACAAACGGAATCAATTCATAAGGTAATCTTTTAAACGATCTGAAAATAGGATTTAAGCTCTTTTTTCTGATTAAATTTATTATAAGTACAGACAAAAACAACGAAACTGCAAAGATAGCTGACACCAGATACATTTCTAAAGAATAATATGAGCTTATAGCCAACAAAACAGTACATACAGCTAAATGAATAACGCCCAATGTAAGTGAAGTTTTTTGTTCTATACGGCATTGAGTTACTGTTGTACATATCGGTTTCTTTAATTCTTTATAGAAAAGTAAAAGTAAAATAACAAAAGACATTATACCAGCTAAGCAAGTAGGCAAAACCATTTGTGATATGTACAGCATAAAGTCAATTTTAGCAGATGATGCTAAATATATATTAGTTGGATTACCTATAATCAATAGCATACTCCATGTATTTGAAGCAACAAATTCTGCGAACAGGTAAGGTAATGGATTTATCTTAGCGTTTTTTGCAAAAAAACAGATAAAAGGCGTAAATGTTAATACAACAATGTCGTTAGAAGTAAATATAGTAAGTATAGAAACTATAATATATAAAGCAATAAATAAGCCTAATTGTTTTTTTGCAGTTTTTCTTAAAGCTAAATTTGCCAAGTATCTGAAAAAACCGATTTCATCTAAAAACACTGATAGAGATGTCATACTAAAAAACAGAATTAATATTTTAACCGGATTTATAGATGTAGACGAGGTTAATTCAGAAAACAAATACTTTAATGGAATACTGCCAGACGCAAGTAGTATTATTGCACCCAATGTTGAACACAGGCAATATGTTCCAACCTTTATTCCTTTTATCTGTATATGTGGTTTTAAAATTACTGATAGAAATACCGATAATCCTACCATAACACATAATGTTAATGAAAAAGTCATCTTTTTTCCTCCTTTTGTAAATCAAATTTGCTTATCATTATATCACTCTTTTTAATTTGAGTAAACAACTGTTACACAAATCAAGCTAATACCATATAATTTCGCTTGACTTATTAGACACTTTGTGGTATATTTACCTAAATGAATATATATAAGCGATGATCAGGAGCCAGTATTGGCACAGTATGATACAAGATATTCGGAAAAAGAGAGCAATTGTTGGTGGAAATATTGCCCGAGCCTGTAATCAGAATTTCGACCTGTGAGTTTTCTGTGAAAAGCAGAATGTAGATACTGCATTAAAGTATACTGAGTGGTGGCTTAAGCTACAATTTGAGTGGTACCGCGGATTTTATTTCGTCTCATTGTTTTATGAGGCGAATTTTTATTTTTTAGGAGGATTATTATGAATCAGTCAATTCTCGATTTAAGAGAAAAAATGGATACTGCATTAAGTAATGTTTCTACCGTTGCTGAGCTTGATAGCTTTAAGGTAGAATACTTAGGCAAAAAAGGATCAATTACTGCCTTGATGAAAAATATGGGAGCACTTTCTCCTGAGGAGAAAAAAAGCTTTGGTAAAGAGGTAAATGATCTAAAAAAATATGCTGAACAGGCATTTGCTGAAAAGACTGCCAGCCTGCAGGCTTTAGAATTACAAAAGGAAATAGACGCTGTTGAGGATTTTGATGTATCTATTCCACCTACATTAGAGCATGGATCATATCATCCTGTAACTTTAGTACAACGCAAGTGCGAAGAGGTTTTTCGTACAATGGGCTTTGCTGTAGAGGATTATAGCGAAATCGTTACCGATTATGAATGTTTTGAATCACTTAACATTCCACCTTTTCACCCTGCACGTGATATGCAGGATACTTACTACCTTAACAACGGTCAGCTTCTTAAAACTCAGACCTCAGCAGCACAGAATGCAATTTACAAAAAATATCGTGAGGCACTTATTAACGAGGGTAAGCCTATAAAGGCTGTTTTCCCTGGAAGATGCTTTAGAAACGAGGCTACTGACGCTTGCCACGAAAACACATTCTTCCAGATGGAGGGTGTAATGGTAGGTAAGGATATTTCTATTTCTAACCTTATCTATTCTATGAAAACAATGCTTAGCGAGGTTTTTGAGAATTACGATTTAAAGGTTCGTTTACGTCCTGGCTTCTTCCCTTTTGTAGAACCAGGCTTCGAGCTTGATATAAGCTGTCAGATTTGTGGTGGAGAGGGTTGTCCTTCTTGTAAGCATAGTGGATGGCTTGAGCTGTGTCCTTGTGGTATGATACATCCCAACGTTCTACGTGAGGGTGGTATTGACCCAGATGAATATACAGGCTTTGCGTTTGGTTTGGGTCTTACAAGACTAGTTATGATGAAATATGGCGTTAAGGATATTCGTGACCTTAATGGTGGTACTTTAACTGCTATGAGCCAGTTTATTGAAGATAAGTAAGAGGTGTAGTTTATGTTTATTTCTATGAATTGGATAAGAGAATATGTAGATTTATCTGGTTTAGACATCAATAAATTAATTAATCAGTTCTCTTTATCAACTGCAGAGGTTGAAAATGAAATTTTTTATAAGGGTAGTGACCTTGAGGGTATTGTAGTTGCTGAAATTAAATCAGTTGAGGATCATCCAAATTCTAAAAAGCTACATCTTCTAAAGGTAGATATTGGTGCAGATGAGCTTGTTGATGTAGTTTGTGGTGCAGCTAATGTACGTGTTGGTATGAAAACTGCTTTTGCTAAGGTTGGTGCTCGTATAGGAGAAATCACTATTGCTCCACGTCCTTTAGCTGGATTTATGTCACACGGTATGTGTTGCTCTGAAAAAGAGATTGGCATTAGTGATGATAATGCTGGTATTATGGATTTAGATTCTGATTTACCAAACGGTAAGGATTTAAAGGAAATATTTGATATTGACGATATTGTTTTTGAGGTTGATAACAAATCTCTTACTAATCGTCCTGACCTTTGGGGTCATTATGGTATAGCTCGTGAATTTGCTGCTCTTTCTGGTCGTGAATTAAAGCCTTTAGATGTAGTTAATCTTGCTGATTATTCAAGCTTACCTTCTTTGGATATTAAAATTGAAAATGACGATTGCTTGCGTTATTCTGGCTTAAAATTCGACAATGTATCTGTAAAGGTAAGCCCTATGAATATGCGTATTCGTCTTTTCTATTGTCAGATGCGTGCAATTAACTTCTTGGCAGATATGACTAACTATGTTATGCTTGAAACCGGACAGCCTATGCATGCCTTTGATTCTCGCAAGGTTGAAAAGATACGCATAAAGAAATTTGACAATGCGTTCAAATTCACAACCCTAGATAGCGTGGAGCGAAGCATTGATGAAAACACATTGATGATTTGTAACGATAACGAGCCAGTAGCAATTGCAGGTATTATGGGTGGTCTTGACTCTGAAATTGTAGATGATACTACTGCTCTTACATTAGAGTCTGCTTGCTTTGACCCTGTTTCTATTCGTAAATCTGCTGCCAGATTGTCACACCACACAGACGCTTCTAAGCGTTACGAAAAAACACTTGACCCTGAGCTTACTGTTACTGCTATTGCAAGATTTGTAAAGCTTTTAACCGATATTGATAATGGTGCAAAGGTTATCTCTTCTTTAACAGATGACTATAAGAGAAGCTACGAGTGCAAAACAATTTCTATAACTAAGGCTTATGTTGACCGTTACACCGGAATAGGTGACGCAATTACTAATGAGCATATTGAAAAAACATTGAAGGCATTGGGCTTTGAAGTAGAGGCTGACAATGGTAACTTTACTGTTAAGGTTCCATCATGGCGTGCTACTAAGGATGTAACCTTAAAGGCAGATTTAATAGAAGAAATAACCCGTATTTACGGCTATGATAACTTTGTACCTTACACTGCTAAGTCAGCACTTTATCCTGTTCGTGCAGAGCAAGAAAAAAGTGTAGATGATAGATTAAAGGATATTTTTGTTAAAAACTTTAAGCTACACGAATTACATTCGTATATTTGGGCATACCACGACGACTATAAAAAGCTTGGTATAGAGGTTTGTGATAACGTTAAAATTCTAAACGCTACTAATCCAAATCTTGAAACACTAAGACGCTCTATTGTACCAACTCAGCTTTGTCAGGTTAAAATCAACACTGGCTATGCACCAAGCTTTGGTGTATTTGAAATTGGTCGTGTTGTAAACGGTTTAAAAGAAGATGGTCTTTGTGATGAACGTAAAATGCTGACTATAACCCTTTTCAGCAAGCAGGATAGCGTTAAGGATTTATATTTTAAATTAAGAGATATGATTGCAGTTGCAGTTAATGAAATCAAGCACCGTGAAATTTCATTCAATAAGCTTGAAGCAACAGAAAGCTATCAGCACCCTAAGAATTTGAATTCTATTGTTTGTAATGATATTACTCTTGGTGAAATTGGTATAGTGCACCCTGCTATTTCTAAAAAGATAGACAAAAAAGCAGCTATTGTATATGCTGAGCTAGACGTAGCAAAAATTTGTCAGATTGAAAATATGGGTATCCACTATGAGGAAGCTTCAAAATATCCAGGTATGGAAGTAGATTTAACCTTTATGGCTGATTCCTATGCACCAATTAAGTCTGCAATTGATTCAGTTGATTCATCACTTTTAAAGAAAACTAATGTAGTAGATGTTTATGTTGATGATGAAGGCAAAGCAATTACTATCCGACTTGTATTCTCTTGTAAGGAAAGAACATTAACAAGAGAAGATGTTCAGGCTGTAGTTGATGAGATTATTGCAAAATTAGCAAAAGATAATATTAACCTTAAATCATAAATAATATTGGTGTATAACCATTTTAAAATTTAATCACAAAAGGCACAAAATCTAAAATTGGGTTTTGTGCCTTTTTATTAAACTATTAACATTATCTACATAGAGTTTTTTACAGTTCCTAATTTATACTAATACCTATTTGAACACTAGACAACTTGTCGTCATAATTTACGCAGCACTTCGACCTTCTCATTGACAAGCATCGGCTTGCCTATATCGTTGTCCTCATTCTGAGCAATTCTGATCCACAATCTATTCTGGCATTAAACGGGTATCAGTATTAACAACAATGCTATCATCTACTATAGCAGGATATTGGTTAAGAAAATTTAAAAATGAAATTCAAAACGATGGATAAGGTATTAATGCTGAACATACAACAATAATTACAAGTCAAAAAATCTCAGCAAAAGTAATGACTAGCGATTACTTTTGCTGAGATTTTTTTTATAGGTATAGCTGAATTCACCATTACTTAGCAAACCACCCGTTAAACACAATGTAATCAGATTATCGACACTGTAGTTAAACGGGTGGTTATTATTAAATCATATTTACTTTTTCTATATTACCTGAGCTATAATTATAGGTTAAATTTTTAAGCATTACATATTTATTGGAAATACAACTATCTGTTCATCATATTTTTAGCATAAGATTACCTTAACAGTATGTGTTACAATATTACAGTCTTTAGTTATATATTCAACTATTCTGTTTTCATCTATTGCACCCTCTGCTTCGGCTGTAACAGTAAGAACCAATCTGTTATTTTCACCAAATGTAAAACAAACCTCTGCTTTTTTAATTCCATTGATTTGCTCAATGCCTTTTTCTAGCTTTTTTAAATCAATAAAATATTTTCCTGTTAGTGTCTCTTGCATAATAGTTCTACCACTATTTTCAAGATAGTCAATTTCATTATCAATTGTTACTCTTGCAATTTTACCTGTATCTACGCCATTTACAAGCAATCTTCCCCAGCCGGCAATTGGCTGAACATCGTCATATCTGTTTAGTATGGTTACTAATCCGTCAACACCGTCAACCTCTTTATCAATTACCAGATATTTCTTTGGAATATAGCCTCTTAGATTTTTAACTGAATCTGTTCTGATCATACCTCTTATCTGTTATTGTCTGGTACTTATTCAAAGTATATCTATAGTTATAAACTTTGAATAATGCTCCAACTAGAGTTCCCCATCTGCTATCAGTTCTACCATTATGAACGCTTGAGGTAATAACATCGTCTTTGTCATTAAATACACTTACACAATAGTTAAAAGCTGTAAGGAATAGTATATTTTTTGACACACCATTTTTATGGCAATATTTTACTACTCTATCGTAGCTTAAATCTTTAAATGCACCATGTATAGCTGCATTCTTTTCAACAGTTAAATCTCCATTATCCTTTTTATTTAAAATACTACGATCAAGCTTCAAACCATCCATAAGTCTTTTGAAATACAATCCACTATCAGTTCTTAAACCATTTTCAGCTCTGAATTGCTCGTCTAGCATATACTCGTAGAATGAATAGCTCTCTTTTGGTATTTCTACACCCCTGTATAATCTATCAAGATTACGAAGTAATATTCCAAGAGTCATTCCATCACTTATTACGTGAGCTATATCAAAGAATAAGAAATTATCACCTTCTACACAGTATATTCCAATATGATACAATGGTTCGTCTGGAGTATACATATATGGCTTGATTAATTCTTCCTTTGTCTCTAACCACTCTTCTTCAGACATTTCATAAACAGGAATATCTATCTTTAAATCATCATTTCTGAACATGGCTAAGCCCTTATCCTCATATGGCTGAATGATACCCTTCAGGATTGGGTGTATGTCAAATAATTTTTCTATTGAAGCCTTTAATCTTATTAAATCAACACTTGAATCTATTTTGTATAAAAATGGTATATTAGTTGTAGTATTTCCACGCAATACGTAAGCCATAGATTTTTGTAGATTTGTTAAAGGATAAATTGTTCTAAGGCTGTAATCAACCTTTTGAGTCATATTTTTCTTTATATATAATCTCTCAAGCTTTTCTATTGTACAATTTGATATCAATTCATTTAGCTCAACATTAAAATCTAATCTGTCCTTTAATTCTGTTAAAATTACAATACACGCATATGAATCTAATCCTACCGAGAACAAATCTGTATCTATACCAAATTCATTATAACCCAATACCTCTGATATTATTTTATGAAGCTTTACCTGCATTTCGCTGATTGGCATATTAAGCTTATTTGACTCTACAACTGCAATATCCTCTGACTTTGCTCGCTGATTTCTTACAATTTTATTTGAACCAGTTTTTATAAACGGATTCTTACGTACTATATGCTTCATAATCTTCTTATATGAAGTTAGACCACTGTTTACCTCATTAACAATCTGCTCTAACTTATGTGCTACATCATCAATATGGTTAAGCCTTGCATAACCATCATTTGGATAAAGCTCTGCTACAATCTGATTTACCTCACCATAAACAAGACATTCTTCAACCAACTGGTGGTCTAATAGCATATTTTCAATTTACTCTGGTGCAACATTCTCGCCATTACTTAGAATGATTAGATTTTTCTTACGACCAGTAATATGTACAAAGTTTTCGTCGTCAGCATAGCCAACATCACCTGTTCTTAACCATCCATCCTCAGTAATGATTTCAGCTGTTAATTCAGGAGCGTTTACATATCCCATCATAACAGAAGGACTCTTTATCTGAAGCTCTCCGTCTACTACTCTTGCTACACATCCCTTTACAAGCTGACCAGCAGTATAAGCCTTATCAGCTCTATCCATAATAGGTGTTGATATTGTTGGAGAACATTCTGTCATTCCATAGCCCTGTGCTATAAACACACCGATAGCATGGTATTTATCAACTAACTCTGATGGAAGATGTGCTCCACCAGTAATTATCTGTCTGATATTTTTTCCGAAAACAAGCTCCTTACACTCCTCAAGAGTTTTTCTTGTTTGCTGACTAAGCATTACAATTTTTGTGTAAAGTGCATTGGCAATCATTGGCACCATATTCAAGCTTGATGGCTGATACATCTGTAAAGCTTCACCTAATTTATCCATACCATCAAAGAAGCAAGTTGTAGAACCAATGCCAAGTGCCAACAAAAAGTCAGCCTTCAATCCAAAGGCATGGTGAATTGGTAGAATACTTAGCTGTACAGCAGAATCAT
>JAXJJE010000430.1:0-1774 GCA_036298405.1 Acutalibacteraceae bacterium | reverse complement strand
CATAATACGCATTAAACACAGTGTCAATCAAATTAGAGTGTGATAGCATTACACCCTTTTCTTCACCAGTTGTTCCTGATGTAAAAATAATTACTGCACAATCCTTTTCTGATATTTCTGCTTGAGGCTCTGAACCTCTATATTTTTTCAATAATATCTGTACAATCTCTATTTTCGTTGTCTGCAAAATGCAATATATTTTGAATATTTCTACATTTATTAAAAATAGTTTTTCTATCTAAAGGAATTGATTTATCATATATAATAATATCAACCTCTGCCTTATTCAGGCAATTATATAAGCTTTCTGGATTTATTTGTGGGTCAATAGGAACTGACACACCATTACCACACATTACCCCGACCAGCATTTTTGTATACAACTGACTATTAGGGCTTAGCATTGCAACTTTTACACGCTTGCCAAGCTTTTGGTTTTGTCTTAGAGTCCATGCAGCAATCGCATCTGTATCCTCCTTAAATTGCTTAAACGATACACCTTTTATCTCTCCGTTTTCTGCAAAACGTAAATAGTCTCTGTCGTTATATTCACGAGCAGACTCACTAACTAAATCTTTTACTGTATGAATGTGTGTATTAACCAGCATATTATATACTCTCCTTATTTAAAATTCTTTAATCATACACCATTTGCATTATATCATAGCACACTCTCTTTTAACAATATCCAATACGCAATATCCTGAATTTTGCGTGAAATGCACCATTTCTGGCAGATATAAAAAAATAATTATATAAAATTTTAAAAGATATATTAATCAGCTTTAATATTGACGTTAAATTTTTATATTATACTAAACTCTATTAAAAATCCAAACAAAATAACGGTAGAATTTGTACATAACAAAACGTTATACAAATTCTACCGTTAATACTATTTCGTACTAAACTCTATTAAAAATATGCAAAAAAGATGTCTGCTTGTTAGAAATAAAATGCTATAATTATAGCTCTATTAAATTCATATTATTTAAACAAATCAACAACATAAACACTGTTGCTTGGATTATTATTTTCAGTAAGTGGTATAATCTCGTCGTCGCTATATACAGCATCATCGGTTATTATATCATTGCCTCCAGAATCAAGGAATACACAATAGCCACCTGTTTTGTACCAATAAGGTGTGGTGTGTAGCTATGCCCGTTGTTTTCTACTGTGAAAAAGCTATGAGCACGACCATAAGCCTTTATAGAATCAGCAACTGTAATAAGATCGCCTGATTCTACATTATAGTATTTTTCAAGTCTATTATTTTGTATATCACCATAGCATTTATTAATAATCAAATTAATACTTTCAGCATTATCGTATGCTGTATCAATTGCACTGTATGGGTCCTCAAAATCGTCAGCATTGGATATCAATGCCGAATTATCGTAATTAGGGTCATCGCTCAAGTACCATTCATCGTTAATTCGAGTCATAGCGAATCCAAATGTAACAGCGTATTGCACCTGATAGCCACGGTCACAAAAATCAGCTAAGTAATCAATCGAAACATGGGCTGAGTTACCAATAATTTCACATGTAGCATAATCATTAAATGTAAATTTCAAATCCTCATATTCTTCTGTAAGCTTCCATATTGCCTCATAATCATCAGAAGCTACACCACTGCTACAAGCATCATCACGGATTTTTTTAAGCGACTCATACACCTTTGAGTCTGAAAGCACAGCAGGGTCATAAAGCTTAGCAATAGCGTCAATATCAAATCTTTCAATGGATGTAATATAATCCTTAACAATTT
>JAXJJE010000429.1:0-3426 GCA_036298405.1 Acutalibacteraceae bacterium | reverse complement strand
TGATGTAACCAATTCCGTAGGAATTGATTGCTCAGGGGCAAAGCCCCTGCCAAACTACACTTTGTTATATACAAAAACAACCAATCCCGATATAGGATTGGTTGTTTTTTATTAGCTTATTATTTTATTCGTCTTTGCCACAGCACTTTTTATATTTTTTACCACTTCCACAAGGACATAGGTCGTTACGGCCTACCTTTTTACCCTTTTTAACTGTAGCACTTACAGTACCGTCAGAGCCACCACTTGTTGATGTTGGTGTAGCCATTTGCTCACGCTTAATTACAACAGTTGCGTCATCTACGCTCTCTTGCTGTTCTTCGGCAATTTCCTTGTCGATTTCTTCAGCACTTTCGCCCTTATCCATTGCTTCCTGTCTTGCAGCCTCAAGTGCCTTTATGCGTTCTTCTCTGAATGCCTTTGCTCTTTCAACCTCTGCAAGCTGTCTAGCCTGAATATCTGCAATCTTCTTTGGTGCAGACAAGCATAGCTTTGCTGTGTTTTCTCTGATAGAGTCAATCATCTGGTCGAACATATCAAAGCCCTCTAGTCTGTACTCTACAACAGGGTCTTTCTGAGCAAATGCACGTAGTCTGATGCCCTGCTTTAGGTTGTCCATATCGTCAATATGCTGCATCCAATATGTATCAACGCTCTTTAGAAGATATACACGCTCCATCTCACGCATTGTATCCTCTGGCAGCAATGCCTCGTTCTCTTCGTAAATCTTAGCAGCCTTATCCTGTAGAATATCTATAATCTGCTGGCACTTCATATCTGCAAGCTCGTCAACAGTAAGGTCAAGACAATCGTCGTCCTCTGTTAGCACCCAGCCCATATAGTAATCTCTTAGGCTTTCCATATTCCACTGCTCACGTAAAATATTATCGTCGCAGTATAGCTTAACTGTACCCTCGATATTCTCGTTAATCATCTTAACAACAACATCCTTGATGTTCTCACCGTTAAGCACCTGATCACGCTGTGAATAGATAATCTCTCTTTGCTTGTTCATAACGTCGTCGTACTGTAGTACGTTCTTACGAATACCAAAGTTTCTGCCCTCTACCTTTTGCTGTGAGCTTTCTATAATATTTGAAAGTAGCTTGTTCTCGATTGGCATATCCTCTGGAGTGTTAAGTCTTGTCATAACAGCTTCCATTCTTTCGCCACCGAACAAACGCATTAGATCGTCATCTGTTGATAGGTAGAAACGGCTCTTACCTGGGTCACCCTGTCTACCTGCACGACCACGAAGCTGGTTGTCGATACGACGTGACTCGTGACGCTCTGTACCAATAATGTACAAGCCACCAGCCTTACGCACCTCTTCTGCCTCGTCCTTTAGGTCGTCCTTGAACTTCTGGTTAAGCTCTTGGAATGTTTTTCTTGCGTTTAAGATATCCTCGTTGTCTGTTTCGCCATATGCTGTAGCCTGAGTAATAAGCTCCTCGTCAAAGCCATTCTTTCTCATCTCTGACAACGCCATAAATTCAGCATTACCACCAAGAATAATATCGGTACCACGACCAGCCATATTTGTAGCAATTGTTACAGCACCCTTTTTACCTGCCTGTGCTACAATCTCTGCCTCTTTGTCGTGTTGCTTAGCGTTAAGTACATTGTGCTTAATGCCACGCTTTTTAAGCATACTACTTAGTACCTCTGACTTTTCGATTGAAATTGTACCAACAAGTACTGGCTGACCCTTTTTGTTACACTCTATAATATCATCAATAACAGCGTTAAACTTACCCTTTTCGTTCTTAAAGATATAGTCTGGCTCGTCAACTCTCTGTATTGGCTTGTTTGTAGGGATTTCGATAATATCCAGCTCGTAAATCTCGCCAAATTCAGATTCCTCTGTCATAGCTGTACCAGTCATACCAGAAAGCTTTTTGTACAAACGGAAGTAGTTCTGGAATGTAATAGTAGCAAGAGTTTTACTCTCGTTTTCAATCTTTACACCCTCTTTAGCCTCAATAGCCTGGTGCAAGCCCTCGTTATATCTACGACCATACATCAAACGGCCTGTAAATTCGTCAACGATAATAACCTCGCCATCCTTTACAACATAGTCAATGTCAGCTCTCATTGTACCGTGTGCCTTAATAGCCTGATTAATGTGGTGCTGAATTGTAAGGTTGTCTGGGTCTGTAAGGTTATCAATGCCAAAGTAAGCCTCTACCTTTTTTACACCGTGCTGTGTAAGTGTAGCTGTTCTTGCCTTTTCGTCAATAATATAGTCAATACCCTCAGACTTATAGTAGTCCTCGTTATCCTCTTTTGCATCAACCTCGGCAAACTTCTCGTATTTTAATGTACGAGCAAGCTTATCTGCTCTTTCGTAAAGGTCAGTAGATTTATCACCCTGACCAGAAATAATAAGTGGTGTTCTAGCCTCGTCGATAAGAATTGAGTCAACCTCATCGACAATAGCAAATGCGTGACCACGCTGAACCTTTCTATCCTTATAAACTACCATATTATCTCTTAGGTAGTCAAAGCCCAGCTCGTTATTTGTACCATATGTAATATCTGCAAGATAAGCCTCTTTTCTCTCGGCACTTGAAAGATTGTGTACAACAAGACCAACCTTTAAGCCAAGGTAGCTATATAGCTTGCCCATCCACTCAGAGTCACGGGTTGCAAGGTAGTCGTTTACTGTTACAACGTGTACACCCTCACCTGTTAGACCGTTAAGGTATGCAGGCAATGTAGCAACCAAGGTTTTACCTTCACCAGTACGCATTTCTGCAATTCTACCCTGATGAAGTACAATACCACCGATAATCTGTACTGGGTAATGACGCATACCAAGCACTCTGTCAGAAGCCTCTCTACATACGGCAAAAGCATCTGGCAAAATATCGTCTGTAGTTTCGCCATTTGCTAATCTCTCTTTTAAAATATTAGTCTGATTTTTTAGCTCTTCCTCTGTCATAGCCTTATACTTATCCTCAAGTGCAAGCACCTGATTCATTATAGGCTTAACTCTTTTAAGCTCTTTTTTGCTATAGTTACCAAACAAAGTCTTTATAATACCCATTGTTGATAATCCTCCTCTATCTATATCCTTTTATATATAACAAATTCATAAAATTTAATTCATTATTAAAGCAAAGGTCTGTAATCTAAATTATTATAACACATCTTAATCTAAAAATCACTAAGAATTTGTAAACAGATTAATTTATTTTTTTATTTTTTATTTTTTCAAGATTTTTCTTTTATAATTTGAAAACTCTATTGACAACACTGTAAAATAGAATAAAATTAAAGCATACCCACCCCCTAGGGGTGGTATAGCGATAATAACAGATAAATTGTAGTTTGGCAGGGGCTTTGCCCCTGAGCAATCAATTCCTACGGAATTGGTTACATCACCCACCACCCTTTAAAAAGGGTGGACCTAAACTTTACGCT
>JAXJJE010000428.1:0-3302 GCA_036298405.1 Acutalibacteraceae bacterium | reverse complement strand
GAACATACCCTCACCCGAGCAAGGTGCGTCTACCAAAACCTTATCAAAATATCCCACTAAGTTAGGACACAGCAAATCTGGTGACATTGATGAAACCACACTGTTTTTTACACCCATTCGCTCCATATTAGAGAGCAAAATCTGTGCTCTTTTTTTAACTATTTCGTTGCTCCATATTAGTCCTGTACCGTCAAGCAGTGCTGCTATCTGTGTTGACTTACCACCAGGAGCTGCACATAGGTCAAGCACCTTGTCGTGCTTTTGAACATCAAGTGCAGTTACAGCACTTGACGCTGACGGCTCTTGCAAATAAAACGCACCAGAGTGGTGCAGTGGGTTATTGCCAAGCTTTACATCGTCTGTAACATAAAAGCTTAGTGGAGAAAAAGGTGACTCCGAAAGCTTTACATCTAGCAAGCTTAGTAGCTTTTCTGCACTGCATTTCAACGTATTAACTCTTAACCCCTTATACGGCTTATTTTTATATTCAGCTAAAAAATCATCGTAATCATCCTTTAGCATAATTTTCATTCTTTGTAAAAATTTTTCAGGGAGTAGATTTTCCATATTTTGTTAAACTCCTTTTAAAATCTAATGTATATTAAGCGTGTTGTTTGATAATAATAATTCTTGCAAGGAGGTGTTTTACCGATGAACAACAGATTTAATAATCAGAACAACAACCAGAACAATAACCAGAATAACAATCAGAACAACAGCCAGAACAGAAACAACCAGAACAATAATCAGAATAATAACCAGAACAACAGCCAGAACAGAAACAACCAGAATAATCAGAACAGAAACAGAAACAACAATTTCTGATAAAGCAATTTATCTGGCAGAAAAGGTGGGTATCGCAGGGTGCGATATTCACCTTTTTGGTTTTATATATACCTGCCTTATTTTCCAGAATGAAGCCTCTGGATGAGTTCTGAGAGGCTCTTTTTTCATTCTGCTTTTATCACTGGCAATACATATATCACCCGACTCTAAATCATAAATTATTTCAGCCTCTATATACTTAGGCAGATTCATTTTTATCGACATTTCAATACATTCTTCAACATTCAGTTTTGGTATATAAAAGCTACCATCACACATAAAATGTAGCTTCTTATCCTTACGGTTTTCAAGCTTTACATAAAAATCATTTTCGTAATATTCCTGTGGAATTTCAAAAAAGTCGCATACCAGCTTACGAATAGCTTTCATTTTAGTATTATTGAAGAAGCGTTTTTTCTTGAGAGTGTTCAAATCCACACACCATGAATGATACAAGGTCTGATAAACAACAGTGTTATCATCTAGTATATAATATCTTGCACCACAATCTATATGAGGGTTTATAACCTCTTTTGTTTCTCTGTTGTACCACATTAGATAAAATTTATCCTTTGTCCAATGAGAAAAGAAAATACGCTGTGGAGTTACCTTTAATCTTACATTATTCTTTTTTCTGCCTGAATGCTTAAAAAGCACAGTAACCTCTCCACTTTGTAAGCTGATAACTGCAATTTTATTACCCATATTAAAATACAGGTCATCACCGTCAAAGCATAAATCGCCATAGCACTCGCCCTTATATATAAGTTTATCCTCGCCTGTTTCAAGATTACCCAGATAAATTCTGGCATTCTTGTTTACCTTATAGTCAACACCGTCTGGGATAAACTCCTGTGTATACCATGCAAGATATTTATCATTTATTGCTCCATCTTGAATACTTGTGTGCTTTTCAAGCTTTATATTTTCATCTCTGTTTGACCAATGCTTACCTGCAACAGTTAAGCCCATGCCTAGCATTGAAGGTCTTGGCTCCTCTGCGTGTGCGTTAAAGGAATAGGTTTTGCCATTAGTTTCGACAATAAATTTTCCGTTTTCTACTTTACAATTCATCTGATACACCTCTATCTTAATTCACAATTATTAATAGCACAACGCTTTTTCTGCTATCTCTGCAACCTCGTTGAAGCTATGAATTGTATAATCAGGATTTTCTGCGTTGCCAAAGCCATACTCGGCAAATACAAAAGGTATTCCCGCAAAGCGTGTAGCAATGCAATCTCCCTGTGTATCGCCTACATATACAGCCTTATCAATAGCATTACGCTCTATCATAAGCTTTATATTTTCGCCCTTTGACAGTCCTGTGTTTTCGTGACATTCAGTATCCTCAAAATATTTTTCCAGCTTATGCACACGCATAAAGGTTTCTATATAGCCACATTCGCAGTTACTTATTATATACAGCATATAGCCCTTGTTTTTAAGCTGTATTAATGTTTCTTCCAGCTTATCAAACAGCTTGCCACCACGCTCAGACAAATATTCACGCTCACGCTTTGCACACAGTGCCATAAGCTCTAAAGCTCTCTCCTCTTTTAAATCAGGGAAAAACACCTTTGCAATCTGTGGTGCAGTTTTGCCCATTTGTGATTTAAGCACTTCCTCTGTAAGTACATAATCAGTGTCGCTATGCAATTTTATCTCATCATTAAAGCCCTGTACAACAACACTTGCAGAATCCCACAGTGTACCGTCAAGGTCGAATATTATTCCCTTTTTCATCTCAATTACCACCTTACATCAAAAAAAGAATAGCCCTAAAGAAAAAATCTTCAGAGCTATTTTAACACATATTTATAAATTTTTACATAGCTTAGATAAAATATCTTACTTTTCGTATGTAATTATATGCTGTGTAGAATCAGGCAGATTGTTAAGCATATCTGCAAAAAACTCGGGGTATGCTTTGTACTCGCTGTATTTATCAATCGGTAGCCAGTGCATATGCTCTGGAACATTATCAATGCTGTAGCTTTTTGCTGTAATTTCAGGCTTAAAGCCCTTTGGCTTCATAAGGTAGTACATAGCAAACTCGTGGAATGGCAAAGCAGTACCGTTTTCTCCGTTATCAGAAGTAAAAAAGTTTTCGTGTACACATAAAAGTCGGTCAATCTCATAGGATAAACCAGCTTCCTCTAAAACCTCACGCAAAACAGCGTCGGTTGAGGCTTCGTTCTGTTTTACTCCACCACCTACAGAGTAATAATAATCATCTCTGTCATTTTTAGCCATAAGCACACAGCCGTCTTCAATTATAACAGCACATGCACGCAAGCGAAATTGTCCCGATTTATTTATAAAACCAATATCCATTAGTTACTGCCAAGTGCTGATTTTAGCTCGTCTGCCTTGTCAAGCTTCTCCCAAGCAACATCTAGGTCTTCTCTACCCATATGACCATAAGCAGCTGTTGGCTGATACTTTGTGTGACGTAGGTTAAGGTTTTCTATAAT
>JAXJJE010000427.1:0-3307 GCA_036298405.1 Acutalibacteraceae bacterium | reverse complement strand
CTTGTAACCTACGCATAAATATTTGCAAAAATTACAAGGGTGTGGTACAATATATGTGTCTTTTATTTATATTTATCATACCACGCACCCGTGTGTGGTTGCCGTCCTATCCTGTTGGTAGCAGGGTAGGACGGTTTTTCTTTTTTATGCAACATTAGTAGGATAATTTACAACTGCAATTTCTGTTAGTGCATTTTCTAATTGTGAAATAATCTTTTCAAGCTGTGCAACTACTGTACCACTGTAAGAAATTTCACCACATTGTGTGCATTTGTGGCAAGGTACATTTTTTACAATTACAATACATTTTCCTAAATCTTCCATATATGTTGTGGTAGCTTCTGTCATATCGCCTTTACAGTAAAAACAGGTCATATATTATTCTCCTTTCGTGTTTTGTAGTCGCTTTCCCATTTGCTTAATGACGGAATATATGCAGTAATAATCCATAAATAACCATTACCAATTCCAGCAACTATATGCAGTGGTGTGCCAATATTGCACTCCATAACCAGTGCAGACGGAAAAGGATAATCATCGGGATATTCCTCTATAATTTCACCATACATTATACACTGCTTAATATCATTAAGCTTTATGTTCCTTTCTCTGCATCGTTTAAGAACATGGGAGGTCATTTGTATAGTTTCATCTTTACATAGTATTCGTAAATCTTCTATGGTCATTAGGTTACCTCTTTTATTTTATAAAATGAGATGTACTATAAATGGTACACCTGTGAAATACTTACAAATTAAGTATTGAAAACTTCAAACATTTGTTTTATAATAGGTTACGCAAAAAAACAAACGTTTGAAAGAGGGTTGTGAAATGAATGAAAAAGAAATGATAACAGAAATTGAGCTAACGCTTCAAAAGATTAATGATAAGTCATTAATTCATCATATATATAAAATTGTATTATACATATATAACAGAAAATAACAAATTTTAAGGTGTGCAGTTTATGCTGTACACCTTATTTTTATGTATTTTTCAGCTCATCTATTAGCTTCTGAACAGCTTTCCAGTCTTCCTCATCTAGCTTAGCTAATGCTTTAAATAACTGGTAAGCTGTTTCATTTTCATTTGTAAGTAGTTTTCCTATTAACTTGTCTATATCGTCTACTTCAAACATCATTGGCTCTTTACCCTCAAGAAGCCAATCTTTGTTTACTCCAAATTCTCGGCAAATTGACTTTATTGTTTGGTCAGACATAGAACGATTACCACTTTCGTAATTGGTAACGGTATTGCCTTTGACGCCTATTCGGTCTCCGAATTCAGATTGTGTCATTTTTAAATGATTTTTTCTTAAAAACTTAAGACGCTCTCCTATAGTCACTATGTTCACCTCCTGTATAACTATAATAAACTTAAAAACTCACAATGTCAATATATTTTTTTGAAAAAAGTATTGACAATGCTAGCGATGTGAGTTATTATATTCACAATGAGAGGAAAGTGAGGTGAGAATGATGGCACATACACTAATATCTCTGAGTTTAATTTTTATATCTTTTAACCACATGATACTATCAGATAATCACAGAAGATTAGAAAAAGAAAATGAGAGCTTGAAAAAAAGAATTGCCACCCTTGAATTTTTGCTTATGTCAAAGAGTGGCGAGTAGAATTATTATTCTATCATTTCATTGTAGATTTTTTCGAGCAAATTCACAATTTTATCACTGTCTGGAATTGATTCGTTCTGCTGTTGTAGTGAAGATGTTTCGTTATGTATTTGAGCATCTTCTATTTTTTCTTCGATAAAACAAATTATTGTAATAAGTGAAGCTATAAAAGCAACAACTCTTTCAATAGTCATAATCCAGCTAGTAGTTTTGTTATCTGATTGAGTAGCGTATTTCTCTATTGGGATTTTTAGTTGCTTAATAGTTTCTAAATCATCTTCGTTAAATTCTATAGATATAGATTGTGAAGAATTTTTTACAGAATCTAATACTGGAGTTAATTGTTGTACAAGATAAGACCAATCATAATGTTCCAGTTTGAGATTTAAAGAGCTAAATATCGAATTAGTTAAGGCTGACCAATCATATAACTTATAGGATTGATTAAATTGTTGAATCGTTGGTGTAACTGTTTCTAACAAAGAGTTTTGAAATTCCTCAAGCATTTTTGCCATAGAGGGGTATACATCCTTTGTCATGTTAGCAACAGATTGTTCTATTGGTTCTAATATTTGTTTAATACGTTCAGCAACATCGTAAATTGATTCGGGTGCTGGAAAATCCACATATGTATCAGGGGTTGTCGGAAAGTTTATACTTCCGTCAATACGTTCAGTGCTTTTTTCTTGTTTGTTCATTATTATCACCTCGCTTTCAGTATTTAGTATAACGAATGGGGGTTCGCTACTAAATATAGTATAGCATAGAAAGTTGTGAAGTCAATGCACAAGGAAGAGTTTGCAAGAATCTTGTCTGAAAATCGAAAGCTGAATAACCTTACACAAAAAGAGCTTGCAGAAAAAACAGGCTTTACAGTAAGAGCAATTCAATACTGGGAAAAAGGAACAAAGAATATTTCACTAGAAAATGCCGATAAGCTGTTAAAGGCTTTAGGTGTAGAAGTCGAGATAGGAAGTCTATTATAACTCATATTTTTTTAATCTTTAAGGAGGTGACAACTATGAAAAGAAAAAGAAAGCCAAAACCACCAACAGGTGAATTGGTTGTAAAGGTAGTAAAAGGCTTTGCAGAGCTTGACGAACGCAACCAAGCAGTAGTTGAGGGATTTATTTATGGTTTGCTTAATGCTAGTCAGCAGAAGAAAGCTGGTTAGCAGATAGGAGGTTTAGAATGAACGAATTACAAATTTTCGAAAATGCTGAGTTCGGCAGTATCCGAACACTGGAAGTAGAGGGTGAGCCTTACTTCGTTGGTAAAGATGTGGCTGAGGTGTTGGGGTATGTAAACCCAACGAAAGCTATTAGAGAGAAGATTGATGACGAAGATAAGCTTATGTCCAAAATGGACACTAGCTTTGGTGAAAAAGATACATATCTCATCAACGAAAGTAGCTTATACAGCCTAATACTAAGCAGTAAGCTACCAACAGCAAAAAAGTTTAAGCGTTGGGTAACAAGTGAGGTACTGCCAGCTATACGCAAAACAGGTGGCTATGTGGCAGATGATGAAAAGTTTATAGGTACATACCTACCAAATGCTGATGAAGCAACAAGGCTGATGTTTAAGGCTAACCTTGAAGCGATAAAGAGCCTTAACAATAAAGTAGGGTTGCTAGAGGTAGAGAACGCACAGCAGAAGCAGATTATAAGTTT
>JAXJJE010000426.1:0-2681 GCA_036298405.1 Acutalibacteraceae bacterium | reverse complement strand
CTGCCATCAACCACCATAATAAGTAATCTGCTTAATATTTTGCCAATAAGTTTACCATCTTTTACACCAAGTAAAATTATATCATTTCCGTTTATATCAAGGGCTTTAACGGTGGTTACAAGCTTGTTATCATTCTGTAATTTATTAAATATATTAGTAATATTGTTAATTTCATCTACACGCTCATTAACAATTAACGGAGTTTGTGCCTTTATATCGCAAAGCTTTACCTGTAACAACAGCACAAATAAACTTTCGGAGCCTATTTTGTAAATTGAACGCTTAATAGATTTTTCAGTAGCAGTAATAACTCTGTCGTGGAAATCTACTAATGTAACAACATCCTTTTTAAGACTATTTTCTACCCTTAGAGCTGTCAGTGAGTTAAATGCGATCTCTTTGCTTACATTGTTGTGTCCATAAAAATGAGAAATTCCCTTATCGTCAGTAAAATGAGTTTTCGGTTTGCCTATATCGTGGAAAAATACACTTAATCGTATCAATAAATCTGGCTTTGCATTTTCAAGTGCGTGCAAGGTATGCTCCCATACATCATAGCAGTGCATAGGATGATTTTGCTTAAAGCCTATCATAGGTGTAATATCAGGTATAAAAACAGCGATTACCTCTGCAAATTCTCTTAAAACACCTACACAGCCACCACCCAGCATAAGCTTTTTAAACTCAGCCCATATTCTTTCTTTGGCTATGTTATTTAAAAGCTGTTTATTTTCGATTATTGCCTTTTGGGTTTCTGGCTCTATTGCAAATTCTAGAGTTGAAGCAAAGCGTAGTGCTCTTAAAACCCTTAAAGCGTCCTCGTTAAATCTTTTATCGGGGTTACCAACTGCCCTTATTATTTTATTTGTAAGGTCTGCCCTACCATTAAATAAATCTATCAGACCATCATAGTGATTATAAGCCATAGCGTTTACTGTAAAATCTCGTCTTGATAAATCATCCTCTAACGATGTTACAAAGTCTACAGAATCGGGGTGTCGGTTGTCGGAGTAGGTTGTTTCTTTTCTGAATGTAGTTATTTCATATGGTATTTTATCTATAACAAGTGTAACAGTACCATGCTTTATGCCTGTTTCAATAACATTATGTGCTGAAAAAAGCTGTTTTACAGTCTGTGGTAGTGCATTTGTACATATATCCCAGTCGTAAGGCTGTTTATTCATTAAAGAATCTCGCACACAGCCACCCACAGCATAAGCCTTGTAGCCTGCATTATAAAAGGTATCTATTATATATTCTACTTCTTTGGGTAATAAAATTGTTGTATTCATAAACGCACCTTTCTGTAAAAAAGCCACAGCTAGTGCTGTGGCTTTGCATTGTGAATACCATATATTATGGTAGCTTAATTTCTCCTGTAACATCTGTTAGAAGCTTCTTCATTTTCTCTGCTTCTCTTCTTGCAGCCTGTGCATAATCCTCTGGCTTGCAGTTTTCTTCCTTCTGCCAAGCACACATAATACCTCTTGAAGAGTTTACAATTGCACCAAGACCGTTTTCATCAAATGCACCTGCAATATCCTCTGCTGTACCACCCTGTGCACCATAGCCTGGTACTAGGAAGAATGTGTGTGGTAGAGCCTTTCTTAGCTCTGTTAGCTGTTCTGGGTATGTAGCACCTACTACAGCACCAACGCCAGAATAGCCATATTTACCCATTAGTTCTTGTCCCCACTGCTCGCAAAGGTTACCCATATGGTGATAGATTGTTTCTTCGCTTTGAAGCTGTAGGTTCTGCAGCTCGCCTGAGCTTGGGTTTGATGTTTTTACAAGCACAAACATTCCTGTATCCATTTTTTGAGAAACATTGATAACAGGCTTAATACCATCTGAGCCAAGATAGCCGTTTACTGTAAGTGCGTCTGCACCAAAGGCTGTAACGCTATCACCCTCGATATCTGTTAATCCAAGGTGTGCAGTAGCGTATGCCTCCATAGTTGTGCCGATGTCGTTTCTCTTACCATCTGTAATTACATACATACCCTTTGACTTAGCGTACTCAATGGTTTCTGCTAAAGCCTTAACACCCTGCCAGCCATACATTTCGTAATAAGCAGCCTGTGGCTTTACCGCTGGTACGATATCACAAAGTGCGTCGATAAGGCCCTTGTTATATACAAGCAAAGCCTCAGCAGCACCCTCAAGAGTTTTGCCATACTTTGCGTATGCTTCTTCTTTAATATAATCAGGAATAAAAGCAAGCTTTGGGTCTAAGCCTGCAACTGTTGGGTTTTGCATTTCTACAATTTTTTCTATTAGTCTATCAAAAGCCATTGTTCTTTCCTCCGATTTTTAATTAATCTTTATATACTACTTCACCATTTAGTATGGTGTATTTAACCTTGCCTTCAAGCTTCATATTCTTAAATGGTGTATTTATTGATTTACCGTGAAGGTTTGTAATATCTACCGTGTACTCCTCTACAGGGTTAAAAATAACAACATCTGCATTAGCACCTACAGATAGATTACCAGCAGGAATATTAAGTATTTTTGCTGGATTAACAGACATTTTTTCTATAAGCTGTGGTAAAGTTAAAATACCCTTATTAACAAGATATGTTATAGCTACTGACAGTGAGGTTTCCATACCGATTGAACCATTTGGAGCCTGCTCGAAGCTTTCTTTTTGCTGTGGAGTATGTGGTGCGTGGTCGGTT
>JAXJJE010000425.1:0-36849 GCA_036298405.1 Acutalibacteraceae bacterium | reverse complement strand
GCACTATTTATTCTTACCTTCCTTTTTGTAATAATTGAACTGATCTCATCCATAGCATCTGCGAAATCCTCTGCATCACGATGCCTACGCTCTTCAATTTGTTCATCAAACCAACTCATTTGTCACCTCACAACCTGCTATAATAAGCTTTGTGTATTTGCCACCTTTTGCATATAACTCTTCGTGGGTACCACGTTCAACAATCTCTCCTTTATCCATCACAATAATCTCGTCACAATTTCGAATAGCAGAAAGCCTATGAGCCACAGTAATACATGTGATTCCTCTATTCTTAATTGCTTCGATGATCTCATATTCTTTTTTTGTATCTAAAGCACTAGTTGCTTCATCAAGAATTAAGATTGTCGGATCTTGTGACAATGCACGGGCAATTTCAAGACATTGACGCTGTCCACCAGAGAACTCTCTGCCTCCGTCGGTAAGTTTATGACGATAACCACCCTCTCTGCACATAATCTCATCATGAATCTGTGCATCTCGTGCTGCAAGGATCATGGCAAAATCTTCAATACTCTCGTCCCACATCTTGATATTTCTAGCAATCGTATCTTCAAAAAGAATAATATCCTGATCTACCACAGCCACCGAGCTAGTAAATACATCTCTCTCTATCTCTCTTATCGGCTTTCCGTCAAAAAGGATTTCACCACTCCAAGGCTGATATAATCCTGCCAGCAAATGTGCAATTGTGGATTTTCCACAACCTGAAACTCCCACAAAAGCAACACTGGTTCCTGGTTTTAATGAAATATTCATCTCACGAATCAGAGGTTTTGCCAAGCGAGAATATCCAAATGTAACATTTTTTATTTCTATTGCTCCTGTGAGTTTTGTATAACTGCCAGTTCCCTTTGTATTACTTCTATAGTCATAGCAAAGATCATCCTGATATTGCATTACGTCTTCAACACGTTCCATAGATGTACGCATTTCTGTAAAGGATTGACCTACAGAAATTAAGGACTGAGCTGGAGCAGAAATAGCTGTTAAAAATCCCTGAAACGCCATAATCATACCAACTGTAAACTTTCCGTTAAACACAAAAATCACACCAATCATTGTAACAATAGTGGTAGTCAGTGTTGAAATCAGATTAGGAAGTGTAACTAAATACAAATTAGACCTAATAAACCTTGCTTTATTTGCATTTAATCTGGACTGGTAGCCTGCCCATTTTCTAAAAAAACCATCCTCAGCACCACTAGCCTTAATTGTCTCAATCATTTTTATGCCTTCAACTGTTGTACAAGCAAGCTTCGCAGAATCCATCATTTGAGTGCGTGTCATATTAACACGCTTTTTAGCGATAATCTGCGATAAAAACAAATTAATCATAATGGAAGAAATTCCTATCAAAGTCAAGATACCACTATATCTAACCATAACTACAAAATAGAAAATCATCATACTAAGGTTTAGTACAATTGGAGCAAATATATTGATTAAGCTTTCTGCAATATCTGCATTGGAATTCTGTCTATGTTGAAGATCTCCTGCCAAACGCTGAGAAAAGAATTCCATAGGCATATGTAGCAATTTCCATAAAAAAACTGTATTTCCAACTACAGCCATTTTTCCGTTTAGTTTGTTGGAATATATCGCATTCACTGCTGAAACAACAATCTCAATAAGCGAAATAATTATTAGTCCTCTCAAAAACGGATTAAACCATTCTGGATTCTCATTGGTAAGCAAGCGATCCATAAATATACGAGAAAATCCTGGTCGGATAATCTCCATTAATACAGTTATCAAAGTAGAGAAAACAATAAAAGCAATTATAGCACCTGCACCTTTAAGTCGCTCTTTAGCAAAATCCCATACACTTTTCCTTTTACCTTCTGGAACATATTGTTCTCCTGGTTCAATAATCATACATACACCAGTATAACAACGGTCAAATTCATCCATTGATACAGAGTATGTACCTATTGCAGGATCATTTAATATTGCTTTTCCCTTTTTAAAGCCATTCAAAACAACAAAATGATTGAAATTCCAGTGGATAATACACGGGAATGGCTTATCTGTTTGAAGTTCCTCTACCTCATAGCGATATCCCGATGCAATAAACCCATATTTTCTTGCAGCAATAAGTATATTTTTTGCGTTTGAGCCATTACGAGATACACCACACTCTACACGTAGCTGTTCCAATGGTATCCATTTGTTATAATACGCCATAATCATCGCTAGACACGCCGCACCACACTCCAATGTTTCCATCTGCATTATGACCGGAACTTTGGCAATATCTCTACTGAAAGTTTTCTTTATTCTCTTATCCATATATCACCTCAATTAATCACAAAAGTCACTGGCGAAATGCTTTCGAGCACAATATCCACTTCAAAAATACTTCCTGATTCACCATATGCTTCGTTCAGTTTTACTTCGTAAACCCATTCGCCTTTTGACAAGTTGCCGATATGACAGAGATAATCTGAAAAAGCTTCATCAACCAGAATAGGTTGATGAGAAATTCTCTCAATACTATATTCATCATTCTTTATTCTTACAAGCATTTCAGAATTAATCCGAACAATATCATCTTCTTTCACATAACAAAATGTCTGATCATCTTTCGTAATAGCACTTACAGAAATCACAGTATCCATTTTACCAAATATCCCCCAAACACATATTCCGATTAAAACAAAAAAGATTCCCAATAACAGCATCCATACACTGGGACTTGCCACCTGAATACGATCATCTAATTGCTCTGGAGATGTAATTCTCTCAATACTTTTTTCACGAAAAAGCATTTTATTCATAAGCAATTCTCCTTTAATAATTTATAACACAAGGATATACGCTTTTCACAAAGACACACTCTTTTCTTCGTAAGTTTAGACAAATTCCTTAATCAAAATTCTAACTCTATATACATATTTACACTTAATATAACATACAACCTCTTACAAACCTCTTACAAATTTCTTCTGTATTTGGGAGCAAATACTATATGATATTAACATCTATATGTTGAGTGGGCTGTTGTTCTTATTTCGTTTTTATTATTGTCATTGTGAAATTTCGCCTTGTATCTTAGGCAATGCGTCGCAAAACACATTCCCATTATACTAGGAGGCTTTCTTTTGCTAAAGCTGTTTATCTTCCTCTGGTTGAACCGATGGGTTATTTCCACGCCTTAAGGCACAAAAAATCCCCTAAGAGAACACCTCTCTTAGGGGATGAATGTTGTTTTTATGATGCATAAATTATGCGATTTTTAAGCCCTTGCACGAAGCTCTGCACAAAATGGTGTAGGTTTGGTGTAAGGTGTAAATTTTTAAGGTTTACATATATCCAAAAAAACACATAAATACTGAGTTTTTACGATAATTACTTCTCAATTGGCTTCATTGTTGGGAAGATGATTACATCACGAATTGACGCACTGTCTGTAAGCAGCATTACAAGTCTGTCGATACCCATACCCATACCACCTGTTGGTGCCATACCATACTCAAGTGATGTTAAGAAATCTTCATCAATCATATTTGCTTCTTCGTCACCTGCTTCTCTTAGCTTTAGCTGGTGCTCAAATCTGCCTCTCTGGTCGATTGGGTCGTTAAGCTCTGAGTAAGCATTTGCAAGCTCTCTGCGTGTTACAAATAGCTCAAATCTCTCAACAAGCTCTGGCTGACCTGGCTTACGCTTTGTAAGTGGAGAAACCTCTACAGGGTAGTCATAGATAAATGTAGGCTGATGTAGCTTATCCTCTACATACTCCTCGAAGGCTGTGTTTAGGATATTACCCCATGTATCAGTTGACTTAACCTCAAGATGTAGCTGCTTAGCAACCTCTTTAGCCTTTTCTGTGTCACCTGTAAACTCGCTGAAATCAACACCAGCATATTCCTTTACAGCGTCAATCATTGTCATTCTCTTGAATGGTAATGATAGGTCTACAGCCTCGCCCTGATATTCAATCTGGTCTGTGCCGTTTACTGCTAGACAAGACTTATTGATTAGCTTTTCTGTTAAGTCCATCATACCATTATAGTCAGTGTAAGCCTCGTAAAGCTCAATTGTAGTAAACTCTGGGTTATGCTTTACATCCATACCCTCGTTTCTGAATAGTCTACCAATTTCGTAAACCTTTTCCATACCACCTACAATTAATCTCTTAAGGTATAGCTCTGGAGCAATACGAAGGAATAAATCCATATTCAGTGTATTGTGATGTGTTATAAATGGTCTTGCAGCAGCACCACCTGCAATTGTGTTAAGAATTGGTGTTTCCACCTCAATATAACCAACCTCGTCAAGCTCCTTACGGATTGTCTTGATGATAGTACTTCTTGCAATGAATGTATCCTTAACCTCTGGATTAACCATAAGGTCAACATAACGCTGACGATATCTTAAATCCATATCCTTTAAGCCGTGGTGCTTTTCTGGCAATGGTAGTAATGACTTTGAAAGAAGTCTGATTTCTTTAGCGTGTACAGAAATTTCGCCTCTTCTTGTTCTGAAAACAAAGCCCTTAACCTCTACGATATCACCAATATCCCACTTAGCCATCTGAACCTTATAGGTGTCCTCGCCAACATCGTTAATTCTGATATACACCTGCATACGACCACTTCTGTCGTGTACATCAACAAAAGATGCCTTACCCATATCTCTCCAGCTCATAATTCTGCCGGCGATACAAACATCCTTGTTTTCCATTTCTTCAAAATTATCAATAATATCGCTGTTAAGTGTATCTCTGCAGCTTGTTGTAATTTCGTATGGGTCGTTGCCTGCTTCCTGCAATGCCTTTAGCTTATCTCTACGAATTTGAAGTAGCTCGCTTAAATCCTGCTCCTGTACTTCAACCTCAGGTGTTGTATTTTCCTGACTCATATTAGTTCTCTCCTGTCTTTTTCAAAATCTCTATAATCTGGTACTCAATTACACCTGCTGGTGTTTCTACACCAACAACCTCACCAGGAGCCTTATCCATTAAAGCTAAGCCTACTGGTGATTCGTCTGAAAGCAAGCCATGTAGTGGGTCTGCTTCGTTTGAGCCAACAATTTTATATGTGATTTCTTTATTCATCTTTAAATTTTTTACAACTACTGTTGCACCTGTACGAACCTTACCTGTGTCGATATCCTCGATAACTACAGCATTTTTAAGCATATTGTCGATTTCTGCAATTCTTGCTTCTACTATAGCCTGCTCGTTTTTAGCTTCGTCGTACTCAGCATTTTCTGAAAGGTCACCGTAAGAACGGGCAATTTCTATTTTTTCTGCAATTTCATCACGTTTAGTAGTTTTTAACTCATCCAGCTCTCTTTGAAGGTTCTCTAAACCTTCTTTTGTTAGTCTAACTTCCTTTTGCATAAGTAACCATCCTTTACAGTTTTATTAAAATACTCTGCTAAAATACGTTATATTTATCGTATAAAACGCAACAAACAAACACTATTTTACAGACTACCTTTATTTGCATATTCAACCTAAATTTTATCATTCAACACCCCTTATGTCAAGTAAATTATTATGGTATTTACTATTACAGCGTTTTAAAATCATATATAACAAATCCTAACTCTTAAAGCTTAATTACTTAATTTATTTAAAATTATTATCCACAAAAACAGCAAGACCGTCATTTTTTCATCGACGATCTTGCTGTTACAAATCTATTTAATTTCAAGGAGTTATTTTATTAAGCCATTGATAATGGGCTTTTACATTCAAAGCTCTTTTTCTCGTTGTGCTTATTTATAAAGAATAGTACAAAGTCAACTAAAACTACACATAAATTCAAGCAATATAAAGCCAGCACAAAGTTTATCTGTTCATTGCAAAGCTTTCCGAGTATACCAGAAACATAGCCTATAATAATCGCTATCATAAACACACAGCTTTTGCCCTGTGTTGACTTTGAGGTTATACTCTTATAAACCGAAATAGGCCAAGATAGACCAAAGCAAGCTAACATAATAAATTCAAAAATCTGTACCATTGTAATTTCTTCCTCTCTTGTTTTTCTATGGTTATATTATATACTTGACAAACCTAAAAGTAAAATATATAATTTTTATCAAATTAATAAGTTTTACTTATGAATAAGGTGATTTTATGGATATTCAAAAGCTTAAATATTTTTATGAGGTTGCACAGCTACAGCACGTAACAAAGGCTGCAGAAAAGCTCTGTATTGCACAGCCTGCTTTAACTCAGGCTATAAAATCGCTTGAAAGCGAGCTTGGTGTATCTCTTTTTATAAAAAGAGGCAGAAACATACAGCTAACAGAATTTGGCGAATATCTTATGAAAAAGGTAGAAATTATACTACCCGAATTTGACAGCATTGCAGACGAAATACAGCAGATGAAAAGCACCGTAAACCACACTATAAAGCTTAATATTCTTGCTGCTTCAAACTTTGTAATAAACACCATTATCGGATTCAGAAAGCACCACCCAGATGTTGTATTTGACTTTGAGCAAAACGAGCTAAAACGAGATTGCGACATTGTTATTTCTACAAACGGGCTTAAAGAAAGCTTATCAAGAAATCCTCAAAAACGTTGTATTAAAGAAGAAAATATATACCTTGCTGTTCCAAAAGGCTCTAAATATTCAGAATATGACTCAATTGATTTAAGTCTTGTAAAAGACGAGGAATTTGTAATGCTTTCAAGCTCTCGATTATTTGGCGTAGTGTGTAATAGATTTTGCTCAGAAGCTGGCTTTGTACCAAAGGTGCTGTTTGAGTCTGACTCACCTATAGCTGTACAGAATATAGTCAGTACCGGCACTGGTATTGCATTCTGGCCTGAATATTCGTGGGGTACGGTAAAAAATAAAGATGTTGTTATGCTACCCATAACAAACCCTGTATGTAAAAGAGAAATCATAATAGAGCTTTTCGAGCGAATGCCAAAATCAGAGTATGCCGAGGCTTTTTATGACTATCTTTTACGCAAATGCAAATCAAACACATAAATAATGCTAATACAAAACAGCAAAAGGCAAAGGTCTGTACATTTTACAGCCTTTGCCTTTTTTAATTCTAGCATTTAATAACAGGGAATTTAAGCACAACCTTAAACAAATCTCCGTCTATAAATAATTCAAATGTGCCATTTTGAAGCTCGGTAAGACTTTTTGCAATTGATAGTCCGAGTCCGTTACCCTCTGTACTTCTTGATGAGTCACCACGCACAAAGCGTTCCATAAGCTCATCTGCTGAAATATTAAGTGGTAAATGTGATGTATTCTTCAAAGTTATAACAGCATTATTACCCTGCTTATCAAGCGACAGATAAACTCTTGTGTTTTCTTGTGCATATTTGCAGATGTTATTTACAAGATTATCAAAAACTCTCCACAATCTTTTACCGTCTACCATAATAATTATTGAGCTTTCGCTGTTTGTAGCGATGAGCTCTAAATTTTTAGCTTTAAGCTTTTCTTCATACTCCCCTACAACCTGTGTAAGAAAAATATTAGCCTCACAGGGTGATAAATTCACCTCAAGATTACCCGTAGAAGCCTTTGAAGCCTCTACCAAATCATCAAGTAAACGCTTTAGTCTTTCAGATTGTCGTAAAAGCACCTGTGAATACTCACTTACTTTTTCGTTGTTGCCAGATTCTTTGCTGATTAAATCGGTATAGTTAATAATTGATGTAAGTGGTGTTTTAATATCGTGAGAAACATTTGTAATAAGCTCGGTTTTCATTCTTTCGCTTTTCATACGCTGTTCTACTGCAATAGCCATACCCTTTGATATACTATTTATAGACTCACCGTACTCTTTAAAGTCACCAAGCATTTTTGATGTGTCTACTTGATAGCTTAAATCACCATCAGCCAAAGCCTTGCTTGCCTCTTGTAGCTTTTTAAGAACAATAGCACAGTAAAGTACAGCCACACCTACAACAAAACTAAAAATTGCCCACGCAAGTAAAAATCGATAGTTAACAGAAGCGTAGTAATAATCGTAGGTTTCTTTTGTTAATATTAGGTTTACAAGGCTCACACCCAAAACAATCAATGCCGTTTTCCATACTAATGGAATTTTACTTAAAAACCTAAAAGACAGCTTAAAAAGCACCTTTAGCTTTTTAAAAAGAATTTTCAAAAGTCTTTTAGCTAATACAAGCAAACGATATATTACTGTGTTTTTCCACCACTTGCCAAGCTTAATTCTTGTTGCAAAGCTTATACACCAGCCTAAAATTACAGATATTAATATAGCCACTATAACAAGTAAAATAGGTGTAATAGCAAGTCCAAAGCTTATTTCTTCAAAAAGTGCTATAATCAAAACCACACCTAGAAACTCTGCAACAAAAACAACAAGAGTAAGTAAATCAAACGGTATTTTTGTAACCCAGCTTGCTTTAATACCATTATAGCCCTTTTTATGCCCAGCTGAGCTCATTAAAAACAGAAAATATATAAGTGTAAGTACAAACGAAATACCACCAACTACGTATATTGCATACTGCATAGAATAAGCTAGCTCTGTAAATTTATAGGCAAGGGTGTAGTTATCTTTTATTTCTGGGTTAATTCCTATAGTAATCTCGGCTACAAAAGTTATTTCTTCACCTTCGGCATATACATCACTGTATAGATATGTCCAAAGTGCATCGCTAAATTCGTATGTGAAATTAAAATCAGAATTTTCTGACAGCTTACCTATATTTTTATACTGATACAGGGTAGAATTATTTTTTACATCTTTAATATGAATAGATGAAATATTCCTCTGTGCACAGTATTTTTCTATTTTATCATTTTCATTTATAGATAAATACGACAAAATTTTATATCCGTCAGATATAGCTATCTCTGCACATATATTATCTAAATAATCATACTTTGATGTGGTATAAAGCTCGGTAGCTACCATACCAACTGCACCTATGGCACAAACAGCTGTAAGCAAAAGCATAACAACTGCCAATATAAATGCTACAGCCTTTGCAACTGTGCTTTGCTGAATTGCTTTATACTTGGAGCTGAAGGTTCTTTTTTCTACTATTTCAGTCATTTCTACAGTATTTTGTTTAGCCATTATTATCGTCCTTTCTCAAATTTATAGCCCTGACCAAACACCACCTTTAAATAACGTGGCTCGGCAGGATTAATTTCTATTTTTTCTCTTAAATGGCGTATATGCACAGCAACAGTATTTTCACTGCTTAGTGGTGACTCTTTCCACACCTGCTTATAAATTTCTTTAGGTGAAAAAACCTTGTTAGGGTTAGACATTAAAAATTTTAGTATTTCATACTCTTTGGGTGTAAGTGCAACCTTTTCTCCGTCAACGCTAACCTCTTTTGCAGAGTCGTTAAGCTCTATTCCGTTTATAGATAAGCTTTGTGGGTAAATATTTCTGCCACCTAAGTGTAAATATCTGCGTAGCTGTGAACGCACTCTTGCCGACACCTCAACAGGATTAAAGGGCTTAGTTATGTAATCATCTGCACCTACATTCAGTCCCAAAATTTTATCAGTATCCTCGCTTTTAGCTGTAAGCAATATTACAGGTATATTACTTACCTCTCTAAGATTAACCATTGCAGATATACCGTCCATTTTAGGCATCATAACATCCATAAGAACCAGATGAATATCATTATTATTTATAACCTCTAGTGCTTCTATGCCTGTGTGTGCCTCATACATTTTATAATCCGGATTAGACAAATAAATTTTTAGTGCGTTGATGATGTCCTGCTCATCATCGCAAATAAGGATATTATACATATAACCCCTCCTCGACTATTATTATAGCTTACAACATATTAAGAATAAAGCTTTAAACTTATTAAGATTTGATTAAGATTTATATAGCTATCATAATCCTTTATTATTGTGAATATATTTACTGTGTAAAGAAACACTGTCAAATTGCAAGGACAGGTACTTGAAAAGGAGAGATAATAATGGATTACAGCTTGTTGAAAAAGACTGTTTCTGTTAAAGAGATAGTCTTTGATGGATGTTCAGAGCAACCGATTGACCTTGACCTTACATTGCCGGATTATTGTCCTGACATATTAAGAATATTAAAATGCAGGGTTAGTCCTAAAATTCTCACAAAGAGCATTTCAGGCGACAGACTAGAGATAGAGGGTAATGCAGAAGTAAAAATATTATATATAGACTCTATAAAAAAATCTGTACGCTGTAGCGACCATAATGTGCCGTTTTCTTCCTCGTTTAATATGAAGCAAAGCCCACAAAATGCAGTTGTAACTGCTAAGGTAAAAACAGAATATATTAACTGTCGTGCACTTAGTCCACGCAGACTTGATATTCACGGTGCTTTTTCGGTATGTGCAAAGGTTATTTGCAAATCTGAAAAGGAATTCCCTATAGGCATTGATGATGACGGTGTACAGGTAAAAGGTAACAAAAGCAAGCTGGCTGTGCTTGAGGGTATGGCACAGCAACAGTTTACTATATCGGACACCGTTACACTTGGCAGTGATACATCTGCTATAGAAGCCATATTAAAAAGCGATGCAACCATAATAAAAAGCGAATGTAAAGCCATAAGCAACAAGGTTATGGTAAAGGGTGATGTAAATATAAGGGTTTTATACCTTGCCGACCTTAATACAGGTGAAACAAAAATTTTTGACTACACCCTACCCTTCAGCGAAATTCTAGACGCAGACGGTGTGGACGAAAACTCCTTATGTGTAACCCATATTGAGCTTGTTAATCACAGCGTTAATGTAAAATCAGATTATTCAGAAGCAAACAAGGCTGTAAGCTTTGAAATAAAGCTGTCTGCCACTGCTCTTGGCTACAGCACTCAAGAGCTTGAACCAATCACCGACGCTTATTCAACCGATTATGAACTTAACCTTGTTTACAGCCAAGCACAGCTTAGTCACATAGAAAAAATCTACAGCGAGTGCTGTATTACAAAGGCAACTGTTGAGGCTGGCTGTGATAATATACTTTCTATTATAGATTTATGGTGCGAAAGCTGTAGCACCTCTACCTTTATCGAAGACGGTAATTTGCTGATAAAGGGCAAGCTTAATATGTCTATACTTGCAAAGAACAATGACAATATGCCTTTTTATTCTGAAAGGGTAATAGAATTTACATACCCTGTTTCTCAGCTTGAGTCTGATATGAGCGTAGATGTAGATGCAACTGTGCAATCAATAAGCTACCGAATTAATGGTAGTAATTCTATTGATTTCAGAATAGAAACAAAGCTTGATATAACTGTGCTTAAAAACAGTATGATAAGATACGTAACCTCTGCCGAGGCTGATATAGAGCATAAACGCAACAAAGACGAAAAAGCAGCACTTACTCTTTATTACGCAACAAAGGGAGAAAGCGTATGGGGTATTGCTAAGGAATATGCTGTATGCTGTAGTGCTGTTATGAAGGAGAACGATTTATCTGACGATGAGCTTGCTTCTTCTATTATGCTGTTCATTCCAAATATGTAAGGGAGGATAAAAATGGAGGAGAGAAATATTTATCAGGATATTGCCCAAAGAACTAACGGCGATATTTACATTGGTGTAGTTGGCCCTGTAAGAACAGGTAAATCTACCTTTATAAAAAGGTTTATGGACACACTTGTTATACCGAACATAGAAAACACCAGCAGAAAAGAACGAGCTGTTGACGAGCTACCACAAGCATCTGCCGGCAGAACAATTATGACAACCGAGCCTAAGTTCATACCAGAGGACGCAGTAGAAATTACTGTGAGTGGCAACGCAAGCCTTAGAGTGCGAGCAATAGACTGCGTTGGCTATATTGTACCCAGTGCAATAGGATATATAGAGGACGACCAGCCACGAATGGTAAAAACTCCGTGGTATGACGAGCAAATACCTTTTAATATGGCTGCCGAAATAGGCACGAAAAAGGTTATAACCGACCATTCTACAATTGGCTTGGTAGTTACAACCGACGGTAGTATAAGTGATATCCCCCGAGAAGAATACGCAGAGGCAGAAGAAAGAGTAATATCAGAGCTTAAAGAGATTAACAAGCCTTTTATAATATTGCTTAACAGTATGTATCCACAATCAAGCGAAACCACACAGCTTGCAAACGAGATTGGCACAAAGCACAATGTCCCTGTTGTAGCTGTAAACTGCGTTGAGCTTGACGAAATAGAAATAAAAAGGATACTGGCACAAATTCTGTTTGAATTCCCAGTTAAAGAGATAAAAATAGATATGCCCCGTTGGATTACATCGCTAGAAAAGGAGCATTGGCTTAAAGGCTCAGTTTATTCTGTTATCTCGTCATCTGCAAGCAAGATAAAAAAGATTAGAGAAATACAGAATATTATAGACTCGGCTAAGGAATGTGAGCATATACAAAATGCTGAGATTGCTTCTATAGATTTGGGTAAAGGCACAGCAAGGCTCGCTGTAAGCCTTAACAACAGTCTGTTCTACAAGGTGCTTGGTGAAAAAACAGGGCTTACCATTGCAGATGAGGGTGATATGCTTAACTGCGTAATGGAGCTTGCCAAAATGAAATCAGACTTTGACAAAATAAGAGAAGCCTACGAGGCAGTAAACGAAAAGGGCTATGGAATAGTAATGCCGTCAATGGAGGAATTGTCACTTGAGGAGCCTGAAATCATCAAGCAGGGTGGCAAATACGGCATACGATTAAGAGCCTCTGCCCCATCTATACACCTTATGAAAACAAATATAACCACCGAGGTAACTCCTATAGTTGGTTCAGAACAACAATCTGAGGAGCTTGTAACCTACCTGCTTAAAGAGTTCGAGGAAAATCCGATTAAAATATGGGAGTCAAATATATTTGGTAAATCCTTACACGAGCTTGTTAACGAGGGCTTACACAACAAGCTTAACCGTATGCCAACAGACGCACGAAATAAAATGAAAGAAACTATTGAGCGAATTATAAACGAGGGCTGTAATGGCTTGATTTGTATAATTTTATAGAATAAATTAAAGCTTAGGTGTAGTTAACAAAAAGAAAGTTTATGTTCATTCATTTAAAAGGCTTGTAAATCAATAAGCAACATCATTAAGTTTAACAAGGTACACTCACATAAAACGTGGGTGTACCTTGTTGTTATATTAATCATATAAATTTGATTTTAAATATAAAACGGTAAACTTAACTGAAAACAAATAAAAAGGTGCACTTTTTGCAAGGTACACATTTCTTGATAATCAGCTGTAAAATACACATTAAGGTACACACTAAGGTGCACATCACAGACACATAAAACAAAAAGAGGATATAAGAATTAATCCTACATCCTCTTGATATGCTGTATTTTATGTTTATTTTAGTTTAAATAAGTATTAATTACTCACCAAAGTATCTCTTTAGCAGACCGTTAAAGCCAGCACCGTGTCTTGCTTCGTCCTTTGCCATTTCGTGTACTGTATCGTGGATAGCGTCTAGGTCAGCAGCCTTTGCTCTTTTAGCTAGGTCAAACTTACCCTCGCAAGCACCTGTTTCTGCTGCTACTCTTAGCTCTAGGTTCTTCTTTGTGCTGTTTGTTACAACCTCACCAAGTAGCTCTGCAAACTTAGCTGCGTGCTCTGCCTCTTCGAAAGCGTACTTTGTAAATGCTGCAGAAATTTCTGGGTAGCCTTCTCTGTCAGCAACTCTTGCCATAGCAAGGTACATACCAACCTCGCTACACTCACCCTCAAAGTTAGCCTTTAGATCTGCATAAATATCCTCAGAAACACCTTTAGCAACGCCAACCTCGTGAACTGTTGCAAAGCTGATGTCACCTGATGTAGCCTCTGTGAACTTTGAACCATCTACCTTACACTGTGGGCATTTCTCTGGTGCTGTGTCTCCTTCGTGTACATAACCACAAACTGGGCAAATCCATTTTTTCATTGTTATTTTCCTCCAATATTAAATAAGTTTTTTGTTAATTTATAATAAACGTTTAATCTATTTAAACGAATATTTCTTTGTTAAAAGAGATTATCCTCATTGCATTTTCTACAAATACCATAAAAAAACATTGCGTGCTTCTCTACGCTATGGCCTGTATTCAGCAAAACTGACTCATCTAATTCTTTATTATACTGCATATAGTCAAGGTCTATTACTGCACTACATTTATTGCAAATAAAGTGTGCATGTGGTGTAGTGTTAGCGTCAAAGCGTTCTCTGCCGTTAACAGTGCCTACTGACATTATAAGTCCTTGCTCGGCAAACATAGCCATATTTCTATAAACAGTGCCTAAGCTGATATTAGGGTACTGAGGCTTTAATTGATTATAAACCCACTCTGCTGACGGGTGAGATGTTGTGTTGCGAATAAGATTATAAATAGCCTCTCGCTTTTCGCTGAAATTTCTCCTAGCCATAAGTATATCCTCTTTTTCGAAAATAAAAATGATAATCACTATCATTTGTATATATAATACCACAATCATCCCAAGTTGTAAAGAGTTATTTTTTAGAAATTTTGCTTTTTTCAATAAAATTTATTATACATATAGATTGCTTTAAAATGTTATTAGAAATAACCAAACCTTACTACCTACTCAAATAGCATAAATCACATTCATAAATACACCCTTTATGAATATATATGTTACGAGGTGTAGACTATGTATTTTAATTTAAAAATCAACAAAGGAGTTTTCGTAGGAGTTATTCTTACTGCTATTGCCTTATGCTTTTCTGTAATGTATTCGGGCTTTGTGCCACAAACACAGGCTGTATCAGCAACAAAAGAAAGTATAAAGCTACCTATAATTATGTACCACAGTATTTCTAAGGACACAAAGCAACAGGGTAAATATGTTATAGACCCCTCTAAGCTGGAAGATGACCTTATTAAGCTTAAAGAAAAGGGCTATACAACAATAACAATACAACAGCTTATAGATTACACAGAAAACAAATGCAATTTACCAAGCAAGCCAATTATACTTACATTTGATGACGGATATTATAATAATTATCTTTACGCCTACCCTTTGCTTAAAAAGCACAGGTGCAAGGCTGTTGTTTCGCCTATATGCTATTACACCGAGCAATATTCAAATACAAACGAGGTGCTTTCTCCGTCTTATTCACATTGCACGTGGCAACAGCTGGAGGAAATGCAAAACAGTGGATATGTAGAAATTCAAAACCATAGCTACAACCTACATTCGCAAAACGGCAGACTTGGAATACAGCAAAGGTCTGATGAAAGCAATGATAAATATAAAGAGGTGATTACAAAAGATATCTCACAGGCTCAGGATATGTTTAAACACCATTTAAACATCACACCAAAGGCATTTGTATATCCATTTGGTGTTATGAGCAATAGCTCAGAAGAAATATTAAAGAGCTTATCCTTTAAATGTACTATTATTTGCGAAGAAAGAGTAAACCAAATAACAAAGGATAAAAACAGCCTTTATATGCTGGGCAGATATTTACGCACAAACGATATGAACACCGATGAGCTTTTTGCAAAATTCAAGTAGCACATAACTGATTATTTTTTCTATTAAATAGCTTTATAAAGGAGATTTTATATGCCATCAGTTTTTATAAGTCCATCATTACAAGAATTTAACCCATATATAGACGGAGGCAACGAGGAATATTATATGAACCTTATTGCCGACGAGCTTATCCCCTATTTAATAGCCAGTGGTATTACTGTGGGACGAAACAGCCCCGAGCAATCGCTGTCACAGGCTGTAGCACAATCAAATCAGGGTAATTACGATTTGCACCTTGCCCTGCACTCTAATGCAGCACCTGCTACTATTTCTGGTCAGCTAAAGGGTACTGATGTTTATTACCGATTAGGCAGTATACAGGGTCAACAGGCAGCAAATATAATTGCAGATAATTTTAAAGCAATATATCCAAACCCTAACCTTGTTAAGTCAGTGTCTACCACCACGCTATATGAGCTTAACAGAACAACTGCACCTGCTGTTTTAATAGAGGTTGCATACCACGACAATCCCGAAGATGCACAATGGATAAGAGATAACATAGGAGAAATAGCACAAAATCTGGCACTTTCTGTAACAGAGTTTTTTGGTCTACCTTTGATAGAGCCGTAATTATGTATCACATAATCCTTTTCTTTGGTTAATAAAATATTTTGTTGTATGCTGTTGAAATGGTTGTGATTATGGTGTAAAATCTTAGTATAAATAAAATTCGGGGGAATTTGAAAATGAGAGTAAAAACAATCACACGATTAGCATCTGTATTTATGTGCAGTGCCATAGCTATGCTGTCATTAACAGGCTGTGGTGAAACTGAGGTTTTAATGACAAGCAACACAGCAGTAAACAGTAAAACAACAACAAATGGTGTTATTGAATATAATAACGCTTATTATATAGTTGATAAGAATGGTATTAACTATAAAAGCTCATTAGACAAAAACAGCGTTGTTATTGCACACAGTAGTATGGCTAACGGAAGTGTGCAGGATAATTTTGCTATTGGTGACGAAAAAATTTACTTTGTAACAACATCAGCCGAAAAAGACCACGGTAAAACACTTTATCAGTGCAACCTTGACGGAAAAAAGCGTAAACAGCTTATTGTTCGTGATGACATTAATATTGTAGGTGTATTTAACAACGCCGTATATTTTTATGATGAACAAAACTTTTTAAAGTGTATCGAAGCTAAAACAAACTCTAAAACAGAAATATCAAACGCTTATGGTGCACCTTTTCATCAGATTAACAACAGCTTTGTGTACAAAGCAAGTGATGGTATTTTAGAGGCTTATAACTGTGATGACAGTAACACACAATTGCTTTCACAAGAAAAAATAAGCACATTTAATCCTACAAGCACAGGCGTTGCATACGCTATAAATACTTCAGAAACTAAAGACAGCTACGAGTATACATTTTCACTGTTTAATTACAGCGATATGAAAATCAAGCCTATGCATAAAGTAACAACTGACAAACCTGTAGATGTTATTACCGAAACAGTTGCACTGGCAAATCTTGATGACCGTTTGCGTGTGTGTGATATAAATTCTGGTAAGGTTACTGATTATAACTATAAAACACCAGGTAAAATCCTATACGACACATCAGTAAGCCCTAATGCCTACTACATAAATGATAATGTTTGCCTAAAGTTCAATACTGAAAACGCAGAATTTCAAAAAATACCTGCAAATTACAAGAAAAATAAAATTGATTATAACAAAATCAAGGCAATTATCAACGACAGCTATGTTGTAGCAATAGATGCAGATGGTTATTATACCTTTGACAAGCTGGCTTAAAGTATAGTTGGTAAAAATAGATAATTTATCACTTCAATTTTTAATGATTTTCTATTTTATTTTTGTTGACAAAACAACCAAATTGTTGTATTATTGGCTTGTTTAAAAGGGAGTAGCTGGCAGAAATATCTGTAGTATCGGCGTCAACCACAGTTAATTTAATTAACTCGCTTATACTTTAAATAGCAAGACTTTTATTACGGTACATTTGTGCTGTAATAAAAGTCTTTTTTTTGTTACTATTACCCGAGGGAATTTTGAAAACATTTTTAAGGAGGCTATTTTATGAACGATGCTTTTAAAAAGAACAGCGTCGAGGTGCTTAATGAGCTAAAAACCGATCGTGAAGAGGGTCTTACATCGGCACAGGTTGCAGAAAATACCGAGAAGTATGGCAAAAACCAGCTTGTAGAGGGAAAAAGAAAGAGCGTATTACAGGTATTTGGTGAACAATTTAAAGAAGTTCTTGTGCGTATACTTATTGTTGCAGCTTTTGTAAGTCTTTTTACAGGCGAAGCAGTTGCAAGTATTGTAATTTTTGCGGTAATTACTCTTAATGCTATTTTAGGTACTGTGCAGTACTTTAAGGCACAAAAATCTTTGGACAGCTTAAAGGCTATGTCTACACCATCAGCAAGAGTTATAAGAAATGGCGAGGTTGTAGAGGTTAAGTCAACAGACCTTGTACCAGGTGATATTGTAAAGCTAGAAGCCGGTGACGTTGTTCCTGCTGACGCAAGAGTTATCGAGAATTACTCACTACAGGTTAACGAAAGTGCTCTTACTGGTGAGTCTAACAGTATTGAAAAGGATACTGATAAAATTGACAACGATTGTGCACTTGGCGATAGAATTAATATGGTTTATTCAGGTTCTCTTGTAACATATGGTAGAGCAGTAGTTGTAATTACTGCTACAGGTATGGATACAGAGCTTGGTAAGATTGCTACAATGATGAATCAGACTAAGGAGAGACAAACTCCACTACAGCGTAGTCTCGATGACTTCAGTAAGAAGCTTTCTATCATCATTATGATTATCTGTGCAATAGTATTGTTTATTACTTGGGCTAGATCTGGCTTTGCGTTTGGTGAGTTTAAGAATGCTTTACTGTTTGCTATTGCACTTGCAGTTGCTGCTATTCCAGAGGCATTGTCATCAATCGTTACCATTGCACTTGCAATTGGTACATCAAACATGGCTAAGCAGAACGCTATTATCAAAAATCTTCGTGCTGTTGAGGGTCTAGGCTGTGTATCTGTAATTTGTTCAGATAAAACAGGTACTCTTACACAAAACAAGATGACAGTAGAGGGTACATTCACATTCGATAAATCAAAAGAAGAAGAAATGGCTCTTTATGCTATTCTTTGTAATGATAGTGTTGTTAAGGATGACAAGAGCATTGGTGACCCAACCGAAACTGCTCTAAAGCACTACTACAATAAGGTATATACAGATTGTAACGAAACAACAGCTAAATTCCCACGTCTTGGCGAAATTCCATTTGACTCTGACCGTAAGCTGATGAGTACTGTTCACGAGTTTGACGGTAAGCTTATGATGATTACAAAGGGTGCTGTAGACGTACTTCTAGGCAGACTAAAGTATGTTGCAACAGATAAGGGGGTTGTTCCTGTTACAGACGAGCTGATGGATCAGATCGTTAAGAAGAACGACGAATATTCAGAAAACGGCTTGCGTGTACTTGCTTTTGCATACAGAGATATTAACAGAACAGATATTAACCTAGGTGACGAAACAGGCTATACATTCCTTGGCTTAATGTGTATGATTGACCCACCAAGAGAAGAGTCAGCACAGGCTGTAAAGGATTGTATAAGTGCTGGTATTAAGCCAGTAATGATTACTGGTGACCATGTAACAACAGCTTCTGCTATTGCAAGAAAGATTGGTATTCTTCGTGATGGTGACAAGGCTATTACTGGTCAGGAGCTTAACGCAATGAGCGACGATGAGCTTCGCAAAGAGATTAAGAACATTTCTGTTTATGCTCGTGTATCACCTGAGCATAAAATCAGAATCGTATCAATGTGGCAAGAGCTTGGCAATGTAGTATCTATGACTGGTGACGGTGTAAACGACGCACCTGCTCTTAAAAAGGCAGACATCGGTATTGCTATGGGTATTACAGGTACAGAGGTTTCTAAGGACGCTGCTTCTATGATTCTAACAGACGATAACTTTGCTACAATTATTAAGTCTGTTGCAAATGGTAGAAATATCTATGCTAACATCAAAAACTCAATTCAGTACCTACTTTCTGGTAATCTGGCTGCTATTATAGTAGTTTTAATCTGTTCAATCTTTGGCTTTGCTGTTCCATTTACAGCAGTACAGCTATTGTTCATTAACCTAATTACAGACTCTCTACCAGCTATTGCTATTGGTATGGAGCCAGCAAATGGTGAGCTATTAAAGGAAAAGCCACGTTCAGCTGACGAGTCACTTATCAACAAGAGCTTCTTAGGTGGCACAGCTATTCAGGGTGTACTAATAGCTATTGCAACAATCATTGCATTCGTTGTTGGTGCAGGCAGTGTAGAAAACCTATTCGGTGGAGTAAATGGTGATGTATCTTGTGCTATGGCGTTTACAACAATCTGTCTTGCAAGACTATGGCACGGCTTTAATATGCGTGGCAAGCAGTCATTAATTAAGCTGGGTATTGCTAAAAACCCTGTTTCTTTAGCTGCTTTTGCAGTTGGCGTAACTCTACTTGCATTAGTTACATTTGTACCTGTTGTTGCTGGTATCTTTGATGTAGTAGCAATCAATGTACCTGTTGTACTTGCTTGCTCAGTTGCTCCTACAGTTATTATTCAGGTAACAAGAATGATTAAAGAGCTTATCAAAAAGTAATTTTAAATTAAATGATATAAGCTTAATAAGCTAAAAATTCAAGCCGATGCAATATGATGTTGCATCGGCTTTTTGTTCATCAAATTGGAGTTTGTGTGACTGCTTACGCAGTCACTGATGGCGAGATAGCTTAAAAGTTTTGATTAAACTTTACGCTTTTTTTCTATCAAAGTTTGTTATTTGCCCCACAAACTCCAATTTTCACAAAAAAATAAAGACCAACTTAAAGCTGGTCTTTATCTATGTTATTATGTTCTGTTTAATCAGCCAATTGCTAGGCTAAGTGCGTTTGGTACGCCTGCACCACTTGGGTCGCCGTCTGAAATAATAGAAACTGTAGCACCATCGTAAAGATCTGATGATGTTTTACCTGTGCCATTGTAGTTAAACTCGTACTCATTGCCATCACGAAGCTTAACAATAACAGTGTTTGGACCATAGCCAACTACTGTACCAGTTATAGAATAACGACCATTTGGATCTGGTGAACCAAGACTGCTTGATGCATTTGATGAAACTGTTGGACCCTCTGTGCTACCCTCTTCTGTAGCTGTTGGTACAGTTGCAGGTAGAGTTGTATCTGTAGCAACCTCTGCCTGGAATGTAGCAGCCTCTGTAGGTGCAACTGTTGCAATTGCTGTTGACTGTGTAGGTGCCACAGTAGGTGTCTGTGTAGCCACTGTTGGAGCCACTGTTGCGATTGGTGTTGCTGTAGGTGGTTGAGTAGCGTCTGTGCCACCCTTACCTGTGCAACCACTTCCTACTGTTGCTAAAGCAACAACAAGCATTACTGCAAGTAAAATAGCTGTCTTTTTCATAAAAAAAATTCCTCCAATTCACAGTATAGTTTGATATTCTGCATTTACAAACTAAATAATACATTAATTTGTGAAAAATATCAAGTATTTATTTTAATATTTTACATAAAAATGCATACAATTACATTTTATAGTTTTACTTATTAACTTTAACTCACGTAATAAAGCATAAATAACACAAGTCATATAAATAAAATGCGTATTATACTACTTACTATTAATGCTCTGTAAATTTATTTGACTACCTTTAAAATTTAATGTATCATATCTTTAGAAAAGGGTGATATAATGAATAGCTTAAACGAAGTATCTGTATGGGAATTTTTAAAAAGCACACATAAACCTATTATACTATACGGTATGGGCAATGGTGCAGATAAGGTGTTGAACCTTTTTGAAAAATTTGGTATAAAATGCAGTGGTGTAATGGCTAGTGATGATTTTGTACGAGGTCAACGCTATAAAGCTTTTACAGTGCAAAGGCTGGCTTATTTTGAAGAAAAATATGGTGAAATCATAATCGCTGTTGCTTTTGGCACACAGATAGATACAGTTATAGAGCATATAAAGACACTTGCTGAAAAACACACCGTAATAGTACCAAATGTGCCTGTATATGGCGACGAAATCTTTGACGATGAGTTTTTGCGTACCAACAAGGATAAAATCGAAGCTACCTATAATCTGCTTAGCGATAGCAGGTCGAAGCAGGTATTAGAGTATGGCATAAGGTTCTATTACACAGGTAGACTAGAATATCTTTTTAAGATAACTGATGAAAAAGACGAAATCTTCAATAGTGTACTATGTCTTAATAACAACGAAAGCTACATAGACCTAGGTGCATATAGAGGCGACACCATAGACGAGCTTATACATTATGGTGGTGGCTACAATAAAATAATTGCAGTTGAGCCAGATATTAAAACCTATAAAAAGCTATGTAAGCATATTGAAGCTATGCCAAATGTTACTGCAATTCAAAAGACAATATGGAAAGACGACAGAAAGCTATGCTTCTCTAACCAGAAAGGCAGAGGCTCTGCAATAGCTAACACTGGTGTGCTGATAGACTCTGTATGTATAGATACTCTAGCAAAAGAACTAATACCAACCTATATAAAAATAGATGTTGAGGGTGCCGAAAAGCAGGCTATTGCAGGTGCTATTAACACCATAAGCGAATATAAGCCAAAGCTTAATATCGCAGCTTATCATACCTTTAGCGATTTGTTCGAGCTTGTACTTATGATTAATGCAATAAACCCAGAATATAAATTTTATCTAAGACATCACCCCTACATTCCACTGTGGGATACTAATTTATATTGTGTATAGCATAGGAATAAGGAGTAATATATGACAGTATTTATTGATGCAGACAGCTGTCCTGTTATAAAAGAAGCAGAAAAGCTATGCCAAAAACATCAAATTCCACTTACCATTATGTGTGACCCAAGCCATATTATAAAATCTGATTATGCCAAAGTAATTACAATAGGAGCTGGTGCAAATGCAGTTGACCTTGCACTGATAAACAGCTGTAAAGCAGGCGATATTATAATCACGCAGGATTATGGTCTGGCAGCACTTGCACTTGGTAAAGGCTGTAGGGCTATAAACCAAAACGGTATGCTATACACTAATGATAATATAGATATGCTTCTTGATACACGCTATATCTCGCAAAAGCTAAGAAACAGCAAATCAAAGCACCATATAAAAGGCCCTAAAAAACGCACAAAGCAGGATACAGCAATGTTTATAGCAGGCTTTGAAAAGCTTATTTCTGAAGCTATACTAAATTAATCTACAAAAACACTAAAGCCCTCAAACAGTATTCGTTTTACTGCTTGAGGGCTTTCTGTTGGATTTTAATTAGCTTTGATTAATACTGCAAGTTTTATTTTAGCTTTAGCTTAAAAATAACCCACGGCTTCTACATTATAGAAACCTCTTGAATCGGTTGTTGTAGGACAGTAATTTATAAAACCACCACTATAAGCTATCTCTACTGTGCTATCCACACAATTTGTAAACATTACATATGTAGCTTCACTTGGTACTTCAAAGGAATATATGATATGTCCTTCATTGTCAGTCCCCAGCTTTGCCATTGGTTCACCAGGCCATTCTATCAGCATATTTGAATCTGACCAGTATTGGCAATTCATTACTCCTCCCCAATCATACTTATCTGTAAATGTAACAATATTTTTCTCTACAGGTCCTATTGGGGGCTCTATGTGATTTACCTTACCTACATTAGCCGTAATTGTATCTGATACAATATATTTCAAAATATAAATAGCGTCTCGCAGATCTACCTTACTATCATCATTACCATCAGAAAGTCTTAGCCACAGTCTCGAAGAATCTATTGCACCTATGTTGTAATTCATAACAAGCAGTGCATCGGTAAGAGTTATTGTACCATTGTTGTCTGCGTCACCTATAATTGTACCATTATATTCATTGACAGTAAAATCAAGTGTTATCTCGGCATACTCGTTGTTATTGTCGGTAGAAGAAATTTTAATGGTATAATCGCCTGCCTGTGGAGGTGTCCACGAAATATAGTTTACACTTTGCTTATGATAAAAATCAGACTCATCTGCTCTTTTAGATACAACGTGCATAAGCTCGTTTGTATCAGCTTTTCTGATAACAACATCATACATACTAGGTGTTGCACCCCAGTCTATTGCACTCTCAAATTCTGACTTTGCAGTAAATTTAATAGTATCGCCTATTATAATCTGATTATCTGGATTTGCTGTGAGTGAAGTAAACTTAAAAGGCTTATCATCAACGTGGAAAACCAAATTCGCTGTAACCACCTTATTTGACTGGTCCTTAACGTTTACTGTTATTCTATAATCACCTACAGCTCTCATACCCCAATCAACTGTAACTTCGTGTGTATATTCTCTTATTCTTTCTGTGCCATCGTTTATTTTTGTTAGCTTAAATTCATATCTATATGGTGCATAACCACCCTCTGCTGTAGCTATGTAGGTCATAAGCTTATCAACATCTGGTATACTATCCATTTTTACATCTGCAAATAATGGCTTTGCCTGATTTTCTGTTACATAATGATTATATCGTCCATCTGTTTTATAATACTTGCCATTGTTGTCGTCTACATCTCCATCTGAATCTGTAAAATACAGAGTTACCTGCTTAGGTGTGTCTGATGGTATTACAAATTTATGTGTATAACCATAGCGTTCAGCATTTTTATCCATTTGTACTGTCTGCCACTTGCCACTATCTGCTTTGTAATGTAGTGTTGGGTTATAGTAACCACAGTAATAAATTACTATATCGTTTATGGTAGAAGAGGTTATCTCTACTGTTTTTTCTTCACCCTCTAAAGTAAACGGAGCAAAGTCCTGTGGCTTATACACCTTATTTTCGCCTGCGTCAACAATAGCAACTTCCTTTACCATAAGAGGAGCAAAATTATTTTCTTCATCCACAAATTTAACACTCCAGCTGTATTCGTGAAAATTCTCACTGCTTATATCTGGTATAACGCTATTAAGTGCAAAGGCAAGTGTGGCATCGCTTGAGGCTTTTGAGCCATCAAATGCACGACCACCTGTGTTAAGCTGATACTTAGTTGTTGCTAAACCCACCTCTGTTGATACTGTACCATTTTTATCTGCAATAAGATACACATTTACATCTGATCTTTTCGAAGTATTAAGGGTACATCTTAAATACATATCAGAATTATCTCTTACAGGCTGAACATCTATTCTGGCAACAAATTCAAAAATTTTTGTTTTATATCCATAGTCGGGTGCACCATCAACGCTTGAACTGCCATCGTTTAAGGCATCATAGGCTATCCATATATATCCATTATTACCATAGATATCTCCCCATGAGTTTACAGCCTTAAACGCACCCATTTCGCCATCATCTACCCTACAGTTATTATTAATATCTGTCCAGATATTATCGTTATAGCCAACAAGTGCCATTCTATGGCCACCTTCATAGCCTGTTTGAGTTATTACAATTTCTTCACCTGCATATTTTGCATTTTCTGGTGCAGAAGAATCTGCTTGTATTCTGGTTGTTTTCCAGCTTGCTATATAGGTTGAGTATGTAAGAACATCACCATTGCTTAATGCTGTTTTTATAGCATCAAGGTCGCTATCGTCAGCAGAGGTGATTCGTGTATCCTTTAAGCCAAGCTCTTCAAAATACTGGTATCCTTTAAGCTTGTATTTTAAAGCAGTACTCCATACCTCTTCGCTTGGAGACCATGAAGTAGTATCTTCATCATAAGGAACAAGTGACATTGGTGCTACACCCTGTCCTATCATAACATTATATACATCGTCAGATATTGCACCAAAATCCATTCCAAAGCTTTGCAGATTATATGCCCACTTAGGAGAAAATGTATTTTCTGGCGTAGTGGCTATACCCTGTGATTTATTCATTTCGTAAGTAAACTGATAATATGTCTGTGCCCACGCCACACAGGAATTAACCTGTAGCTGATCACCTATCGGTGGAAAATAAATGCTCTGGCTGTTATCTACATTGCTTGGTAAATCAGCTTTAAGGCTACCACCACTTGGCACTCTATACTTTTTACTAGCTAGCTTGTAATACTCACTTGCCGAATTGATTACAGCTACTTCATCAGAAACTCCTTTTTCGTGTGTACGGTCACCTGTTGCACCACTATACTCCAAAACTGTACTATCATCAACTGCCACAGCTGTATTAGCCTGTTGATTACTTGATGACTGTTCTTGAATAGTTGTTTTTTCTGCTACATCATCTACAACGCTGTTAGTATCTGTAGCAACAGCTGCAACAGATGTAAGCATTGACATAATTGTTGTTGCAGATAATATTGCAGACAACAATCTGTGTGTTTGAATACTCATTTTATATTCTCCTTTTTTATAACAAACACTGTTTAACTAAGCTATTCAGCTTTTATTAAACGGTGTTTAAATTTAATCATTTTACCATGTCTTTACATTATAATGGCCCTTAGAGTCGGTTGTGGTTGGATAATATCTTATCTCTCCACCCTTATATGGAATATCAACTGTCTGATAGCTACCGTTTGTAAATATAACATAAGTAGCATCCTTTGGTAATTCGATTGTATAAAGTGATTCACCATATTTGTTTAAGCCTATTTTTGTCATTGGCGTACCTGGCCATGAAACCATTTTTTTATTTGTATCTGACCAATAGTAGCAATACTTTGTGCCACCCCATTTGTGTGAATTTGTAAAGGTTACAATATTTTTAACCACTGGCTCTGTAGGTTTTTCCGTTGGTTTTTCGGTTGGTTTTTCGGTTGGCTTTTCTTTGTAATTCACCTTACCAACATTAGCAACATTATCTGCTGATATTGTATACCCAAGAATATAAACTACATCTCTTAAATTCACATTACCATCGTCATTACAATCTGCAAGTCTGAGCCATAGCCTTGACTCATCAATAGCATTTACAGTATATTTCATAATCAATATAGCGTCAGTAAGGGTTACCTGACCATTGTTGTCTGTATCACCAATAATTGTACCCTCATAATCTCTAACACTAAGCTTTATTGTTTTTTCTGCATAGCAATTATCGCCATCGGTTGTTGACACTGTAACGGTATAATCGCCTGCCTTTGTTGGCTCCCATATAATAGTAGGTGAGCTGGTGCTATAGCTCATATTATATATCTGTGCATACAGACTATTTGTATAAACAACACTACCACTTTCGTCCTTTATTACAAAGGTATGCTGATTTGTAGGACGACCAGGGCCAAATATAATTTTTTCGAAGTTTGTTATTGCAGTTAATTCCACAGCTTCACCAAGCATTATCTGCTTATTTGGCTTTGCAATAATAGCTGTATATTCTAACGGCTTATTGTCAACATCTATTTCAACAGAAGCTGACGCAGTATGCTCCATATAATCCAGAACCTTTACGGTAACTATGTACTTACCTTCCGTTTTAAATAAAGCACCATACCTAAGCGTATTCTTATCAGCTGAAAGAGGATAAGTGTACGAACTAACTTCTTCACCAGTATCTAAATTTCTGATTATAAATTGATATTTATACGGAGCGTATCCACCAGATGCTGTTGCTACAAAATCAACATTCTTATTAACATCTACAAACATATCATCTAAATTTATATCTGCCTTTAATGGAGTAGCAACATTTTCTGTAGTAAAGAAATTCAATCCACTTTGTGCTGTATAATACTTACCTTTATTATCATCTACATTACCCTTATCATCGCTGAAATATAACTTTAATTGAGTTTCTTCATTAGCTTTAATTTTAATTTTTTGGGTATATCCATAAAAATCAAAGTTATCTGTCATTTCGATTGTTTGCCAGGCTGAATCCCCTACCTTATAATTCAGCTTAGGATTATAAAAACCTCTATAATAAACAACTACATTGTAGTCTATTGGTTCACCAACAACCCATTCTTTACCGGTAGCATTTAAAGTGAATGGATATAAATTAAAATTCTTATATAGTACATTTTCGGTTTCGTCTATAATTTCAGCATTTTTACTATAAGAGAATCACCCATTTTATTATCATTGATAAATTTTACACTCCACTTATAATCGTTAAAATTCTCGCTTGTCAGGTCTGGTATTACTGAGCTAAGTGGGAATACCATTGTACCATCACCAGGGGTTGATGTGCCATCGTAAGATAAGCGTGTACCTCCAAAGCTAGTTAACATTGGAGTAGCATCTTTAGTATACTGAATTCCATCCTTTTCAGCTGTTACCTCAGCCCTTGCATTCATTCTATCTCTTGTATTCATGGTATAAACCATATAGATATCTGCATTTGAGTTATATTTTTTTACCTCTATTCTGCTTACCTCGCTGAAAATATTCGTTCTTTCTGTTGGACCATTGTTAACTGCACTTTTTAAATTAAGTGCATCATAAGCAACCCATATCAAACCATCGTTGCCAAACTCCTTTCCCCACGAGTTTGCAACCTTAAATGCACCTATTTCTCCTTCATCAACAGCATTATTGCCATTTACATCAATCCATAGATTATCATTGTAGCCTACCAGAGTCATTCTATGTGGACCCAACTCCCCTGCCTGATGTGTAACAGCCTGCTGTCCTGCGTATTTACTGTTTTCTGGTGTTGCTGGATTTTCTTTTAATTCTGTTGCCTTCCAACTGTGTATATACGTCGAATAGGTAAGCACATCACCCTTTGATAATGCTGTTTTTACTGGAAGAAGCTCATCATCATCAGCAGATGTAATTTGAGTTCTCTCGTCACCTATTTCATAAAACCTCTGATAATCAGCTACTCTATATCTGATTGCCTCTCTCTAAATTTCTTTAGTGGCATTCCACTCACAGAAATTATCATCATAAGGTACCATAGCTATAGGAACATTTCCTATTTTTTCATATTGTTATACACCTCGTACGAAGTAGAGCCACTGTCCAAACCACCATTAGACAGATTATATATAAATTTTGGTGAAAAAGTATTTTCTGGAGTTGTTGTAACACCTCTTGATTTATTCATTTCATATGTAAACTGATAATACACCTGTGCCCACGCAGTACAAGAATTACTCTTACCTTGGTTGCATATTTCAGGAAAATAATCACTTAGTGAGTTATCAACAGCCTTTGGTAATTCTGTTGTAAGGCTATCACCACTTGGCACCTTATACTTTTTACCAGTTAACTTATAGTATTCACTATCTGAATTTATTATAGTTGAATCATCAATAATTTTATTTTCAAGTGTACGGTCACCTGTTGGACCATAAAAATCTGGATTTACATTATCGTCAACAGCTACAGCTGTATTAGTCTGCTGATTTCCTGACAACTGACTTTGATTATCAGCTTTTGCTATTACATCATTAATACCGTTACCATCAGTTGCAACAGTTGCAACTGATGTAAGCATTGACATTACTGTTGTTGCAGATAATACAGCTGACAACAATCTGCATGTTTGCTTCTTCATTTTAATTACTCCTTTGCTATATAATACAAGCACTGTTTAATTAAGCCTTTTAGCTTTATCTTAAACAGTGCTTGTATTTAATTATTTTACCATGTCTTTACGTTGTAATGCCCCTTAGAGTTAGTTGTGGTTGGGTAATATCTTACTGTTCCACCCTTGTACGCAATATCAACTGTTTGATAGCTACCATTTGTAAATATAACATAATTAGCTTCTTTTGGTAAATCGAAGGTATAAAGTCTTTCGCCAAACTCGTTTATGCCTGCATTTGACATTTCTTTACCTGGCCAAGCTATCATTGTTTTGTTAGAGTCTGACCAATAGTAGCAATACATTTTGCCACTCCAATTGTATGAGTTTGTAAAGACTACCATATTCTTAACAGGGGTTGTTGGTGCCTCGGTTGGCTTTTGTGTAGGAGGCTCTGTTGGTGGGTTGGTTGGTGTTTCTCTAAAATTAACCCTTCCAACATTAGCAACATCACCTGAAGCTACTGTATATCTAAGAATATAAATTACATCTCTTAAATCTACACTGCCGTCATCGTTGCTGTCTGAAAGCACAAGCCATAGCTTAGACTCATCAATACCACCTACATTGTACTTCATAATAAGTAGAGCATCAGTCAGGTTTATCTTACCGTTATTATCAGCATCGCCTACTAATGTACCATTATAATCTACAACGTTAAGCTTCAGTGTTTTTTCTGCATAGCAGTTACTACCTTCTGTTGTAGAAACTGTAACAGTATAGCTACCTGCCTTTGTTGGCACCCATTCAATAGTAGATGAGCTGGTTTTATAGTTTAAGCTATACACCTGTGCATATAAACTTTTTGTATAAACAACATTACCACTTTCGTTCTTAATTACAAATGTATGCTGATTTTTTGGTCGACCAACATATATAATATTCTCGAAGTTTGTTGTTGCGTTAAGCTCAACTGTATCACCAACCATTATCTGCTTGTCTGGCTTTGCAGTAAATGTTGTATACTCAAATGGTTTATCATCAATATACATATCCACATAAGCTGTTGCAATATTTTCTGCAAAATCCATAATCTGTACAGAAATTCTGTAGTTACCTTCCTTTGAGAAGCTATTACCATACTTGTATACACTTGTATCCTCAACACCATATGGAGTTAAGTAGCCAGTGCTTTTTTCTTCTCCTGTATCTAAATTTTTAAAGCTAAACTGATATTTGTATGGTGCATATCCTCCATGTGATGTTGCTACAAAATCCAGCATCTTTTTAATATCAACAGGAGCTTCTTTAAATTCAAGCTCAGCCTTTAATGGGTCACCGGCATTTTCTGTTACAAAGTAGTTCAAACCTTTTTTAGCTGTATAGTAGTTTCCATTATTATTATCAATATTACCCTTATCGTCACTAAAATAAATTGTAACATCAGCTTGTTCCTCAAGCTCTATTACAGCCTTCTGGGTATATTTATCTCTTTCGAGATTATCCTCCATTTCTAGTGTTTGCCACGCTGAATTTCCAACCTTATAATTCAGCGTAGGATTATATAAGCCTCGATAATAAACAACCACATTGTTTGAGCTTGTTTGAGTAATAACAAACTCTTTACTGTCACCGTCTAAAGTTAAAGGATATGCATTTTCTGGCTTATATATCTTGTTTGCAGTTTCGTCTACAATTTCTGCATCTTTTACTATAAGAGGAATGCTATTCTTTTTGTCATCTACAAATTTTACACTCCATGTATAATCGTGGAAGTTTTCGGTAGTAAGGTCTGGTATTATATAGCTAAGTGGAAACACCATTGTACCATCACAAGCCTTTGCTGTACCATCGTAAGACAACGGAATATCTTCCCAACCCATTAACAAAGGTATAGCATGGTCGGTATATCTACTACCATCCTTTTCGGCTGTAATTATTGCATTTGCATTTCTCTTATCGCCTGTATTAAAGGTGTAAACCATATAAATATCTGCATTTGTGTTATATTCCTTAACATCTATTCTTCCTACACTTGTAAAAATTCTTGTTCTTGTTGTTGGACCACCAGAAACTGCCGTTGCGAAATTAAGTGCGTCATAGGCAATCCACATAAAACCGTCGTTGCCATAGCCTTCACCCCACGAGTTAGCTATTTTAAATGCACCCATTTCGCCAGTATCAACAGTATTATTACCGTTTACATCTATCCATAGGCTATCATTATAGCCTACCAGAGTCATTCTATGTCCACCATTGCTACCTGCCTGATGTGTAACAGCCTCTTCGCCAACAAACTTACTGTTTTCTGGTGCTGCAGAATTTGTTTTTATTTTTGTTGTCTTCCAATCCAGAATATGCGTTGAATAGGTAAGCACATCACCTTCGCTTAACGCAGTTTTTATAGCAATAAGGTCATCATCATCAGCAGAGGTAATCTGAGTTTTAGTCTCACCTATCTCATCAAAGTATTGATAATCCTCAATTCTGTATCTGATAGCCTCTCTCCATATTTCTTTAGTAGCAGACCATTCAAAGCAGTCATTATCGTAAGGCACCATACTTATAGGAACATTTCCTATTCCCTGCATAATATTATATACATCATGAGTAAAAGAGCCCTTATCCTTACCACCATTAGCTATGTTATATGTAAACTTTGGTGAAAAGGTATTTTCAGGAGTTGTTGGAACACCTCTTGATTTATTCATATGGTAAGTAAACTGATAATAAGACTGTGCCCACGCAACACAAGCACCAATACCACCCTGAGAATCTATTTTAGGGAAATACTCACTTAAACTATTATCTGCACTGCTTGGCAAGCCATCTGAAAGGCTACCACCACTTGGCTCCCTATATTTTTTACCAATAAGCTTGTAATACTCTGACTGAGATTCAATAACCTCCACATTCTCTGGTAATTCTTCAAGCTCAAATGTACGGTCACCTGTTCCACCTAACACGTCTGTAGCCTCACCTTCAGCCACAGTTGACTGCTCGGTTACTGGCTGTGTTGATGGCTCTGTTGCTTTTTGTACCTCTTGAGTTAAATTAGCATTTAACTGTTGATTTGAAGTATCATCAGTAGCCAATACCTTAGTTACACTTATAGGTGCAAATGTAAGCATCGACATAACCGTTGTTGCAGATAATATTGTCGACAATACTCTGCTTGTTTGTTTTCTCATTTTCACTACTCCTTTTTATTTTGTTGCACATATTTATGATTTTCTATCATCGGTATATAATTTTATCACTATTATTTAACATCTTCAATAATTTTAAAGGCTTTTAATTATTTTCGTTAAGGTAGCTGAAATCGCAAAAATATTTTGATACTATTCCCTAAAAATTTGTACTACTATTGCAAAAAGTCACCTCTAACACATAGTGCTAAAGGTGACTTTAATAAGTTAACTATTAATGCTTCGTTTTAAACTAAAAGTACCACAACGCCATTTTCTTTTAAGGTGTTGCTAATTAAACCATTGCTAAATAAAATATCCTTATAATCAAAGTAGATTATAAAATCATTGTCGGTACAGTTTACAATTACTCGTATAGTATTGTTGGTTCCATATTTTTCGTATGCGATAACTCTATTGTTTAAATGAATAAACCTTATTTCTCCATTTTTCAGCTCATCATAGCTCTTACGTATATCAATCAGCTTTTTAACATTTTCAATTTTATCGTTATATTGTCCTTTTTCAATACAATTCCATGGCATACAGCGTCTGCAATCAGGGTCGTATCCACCCGAAAGTGCAATTTCGGTACCGTAATATATACAAGTAGTTCCGTTTAAAGTAAACAACACAGCAAGCTTTTGATAAAATACATCTATATTTTCATTGCTACGAGTAATCAATCGCATAGTATCGTGAGAATCAAGCAGATTAAACATTACATTGGTAATTTGCTGTGGGTATAGAGTTAAGCAACGATTTATCTGATGCTCAAACTCAAGTGCAGTAGTACTTTTATTTGCCCAAAAGCTGTCAATACTTTCTTGTAAAGTGTAATTCATTACTGCATCATATTCATCACCACGAAGCCACGGCATAGCGTTGTGCCAGATTTCTCCACAAATATAAAAATTAGGATTTAGCTTTAGCATAGCCTGTCTTAACTGCCTGTTAAAGCTGTGAGACATTTCGTTGGCTACATCAAGTCTTATTGCATCTATATCGTATTTATTAACCCAATTAACACAAATGTTTATAAAATAATCTATAACCTCTTGATTATTTGTGTTAAGCTTTGGCATATTATCGAAAAAGCCAAAGGTATAGTATTTGCCTTTTCGTGCATTCTGGGTAAACATTCCTACCTTTTTAGGCACTTCGTTTATCATAAACCAGTTAAAATATTTTGACTCCTCACCATTTTCAAGCACATCAAGCCATGGTGCAAAATCATCTCCACTATGATTAAACACACCATCAAGCATAATTCTGATACCTCTGCTATGAGCCTCTTTAACCAATGTGATTAAATCCTCATCTGTTCCAAAATCCGGATCAATCATAGTGTAATCTGTTGTATTATATTTATGATTAGAATTACTTTTATTAAGAGGTGTAAAATAAATACCATTTATGCCTAAATCCTTTAAATAATCAAGCTTACTGGTTATGCCCTTTAAGTCACCACCATAACGATCAAGATATCCCATTTTCTTTTTTGGTGATGCCCACTTATCATAGCTTCTATAGCGTTTTGTACCACTGTTACAAAATCTATCGGGAAAAATCTGATACCATACAGTATCATTTACCCATTTTGCAGGCTTAATAATATCAATAGGATTCATCCACGGGAAGAAAAAATCTTGTCGTCTGCCCTTGTAGTCTTTAAATTCGCTTTTACTTCTAAAACCATCCTCTGTAAAGTAATAAGCCTCATTATTGCTGTGCAGAATAAAATAGTATCTACATCTTTTAAATGCAGGCTTTACTGATGTTTGCCATATAATATGATTTTGCAGGTACTTTTTATTTGTAATCTCTTTAAGGTCACCACCCCAGCTATCTTTACTACCAAAAATTCCGTTCATAAAAGGGTCACCATAAACAAGCTCAACCCTGTCTACATCATAGCCTGTTTGTACCCTTATAATAAGCTCATCTTCGTTTAAAGCAAAACAAAAATTGTCTGTAGCAATATGATAAACTGAGGAAAAATTCATAATAACCTCCTACAAAATAAACAGTAAGTACAAAATTCAAAAAAAGTTAACAAACTTTTTATATAAAATGGTATTATATAGTAAGCATACATTTATTAAGTTTCTGAAATATGCTTTTTTACAGCCTCAAAGGTTTCTGCACTTATAGCATGCTCTATTCTGCAAGCGTCTTCCTTAGCTGTTTTTTCGCTTACACCCAGCTTTAAAAGCCATTGGGTAAAAACCTTGTGACGCTCATACATTGTTTCAGCAATTTCTAAGCCCTTTTCGGTAAGCTCAATAAAGCCTCTTGTATCCATTGTAACATAACCATTTTCCCTTAGGTTTTTCATAGCAACGCTTACACTTGGCTTAGAAAATCCCAGCTCGTTTACTACATCAACCGAGCGTACCTCTCCGTTACGTTCTTTTATAATAAGTATTGCTTCCAAATAATTTTCAGCAGATTCGTGTATCTTCATATTAATTCTCCAGAAATAGTTTATAATAATAATTTTAACATAAACAACTAAGCTTATCAATAAATTTTATCTATATAAATATCAAAAAGAGGTGCCATTATGAATAATTCTATCTTTAAAAAGCTATCATACGGAATGTACGCCATAGGCGTAAAATCAGAAGAAAAGCTTTCGGCTTGCATTGTAAACACTGTTTTCCAAATAAGCTCAAAGCCTGCTGTGATTGCAGTAAGTGTAAATAATACCTGCTATACTGCACAGCAGATTGAAAAAACAGGAGAATTTGCTGTTACAGTATTAAATACAGACACACCAAGGTCGGTATTTACTGCTTTAGGCTTTGCAAGTGGATTTGATAAAGACAAGCTTGCAGATGTACCACACACAGTTGTAGAAAATCTTCCTGTAATTACAGAAGGCAAATGTGGTTATCTTATCTGTAGGGTTATAAACAAAGCAACTGTGCACACCCATACAGTATATTTTGCAGAGGTTGTTGCAACAAGTGACGAAACTAACGGTGAGCCTATGACCTACGATTATTACCATAAGGTAATAAAAGGCTCTGCACCACCAAAAGCTCCAACCTATATTGAAGAAGCTCCATCAGCTGAGAAAAAATACGTATGCAGTATTTGTGGATATGTTTATGACGGAGATGTTCCTTTTGAAGAACTGCCAGACGATTGGGCTTGTCCTATCTGCAAAATGCCAAAAAGCAAATTTGAACTTAAATAAAATAATATTAACTAATAAGCACATTTCTGCAAAATAGAGATGTGCTTTTTGCACTTTATGCAATTGATTTACTTACATATTCACAGTATAATATTACCATAGTTTGTTTTTGAGGAGTAAAATCATGGTAAATTTATATCAGCAATTAATATGCAAATTATATAGTAGTCCACTATATAATACAATTATGAATGGGTTAGTTTATAATAGAACAAGATACTATAGTGGTACAGACCGTAGCCTTAGCGATGTACATTTGGACTACAGAGATTTTGTGCTATGGGTTATTATTATAGCATCTTTTGTATGGTTGGTCATTTCTAAACATTTTACAAAAAAGGTGCGTTACATAGTTACAGCAATACCAGCTGTTTTTGCCGTAGCTTTATTTCCATTTGTAATAAGCCATTATAAAGATATATTGATTGTTGCTGCATTAAGTGTTGTTGGTGTGTTTTTATATGAAAAATTCAAAGATAATGACCTCGACTATGAGGGCACATATATTTCATTTGTTGCAACCGATTATATTTTTACAACAGGTATTATCACAGCAACTGCTGAACTTCTAATTATCATGGCTTAACATTTTCCTTAACATTTTCCTTAAAAGGTGTACTATTATGGTACGCCTTTTTTTATTTTTTAGATTTAATACTCTTTCATTTCTAAACAGTGGATAAAATTTTCGAGCAGTTTTTTTACCTGTAGAATAGCATACCACAGCAAGGCTGACGCCTATTAAGGACAGGCTATGAAGTCAGGTGAAAAATATGCCGAAAAGATGTCTACTTGTTAGAAATGAAAGAGTACTGAATTCGACCATTTTCATAAAAGCTTTGTATTATAATAAAATCACTTTCGGCTTTAAGCTTATAACAAATCAGCGTAAAATTATGGTAGATTATGGTATATTATATTGATATTAAACTTGTGACTATGATATCATTTTTAAGTTATTGTTATAATTTAGAGTTGATATAATTTATTTAATCTTTTAAGGAAGGTGCTATAAAAATGACAATAGAAGGATTTTATGAAGAAGTTGATGGGAATTATAGTGAAATTTATTCTCGTATATCAAATGAAGAACGTATAAAAAAATATCTTTTTATTTTCTTAAGGGACAAAACCTTTACAAACCTTTGTCTTGAAATAAACGCTAATAATACAGAAAAAGCCTTTATATATGCCCATACATTAAAAGAGCTCTCACAAAATTTAAGCTTAACCCCACTTTATATACAATCACAGCTAATTACAAAAGCATTAAGAAACAATAATTTTAAAAAAGCAATTTTATTTTTACCTAAGCTTGGCGAAGAATATTCCAAGGTAATTATTGCAATAAAAAAGCTAGAAACAGAAGAGCTTGCCGGTGTGAAGTGATTATCTGAATAGATTGATAAATTGTAGTTTGCCAGACTAATAACAAACTACGATAGAGAAAAACGCAAAGTTTAGGTCCACCCTTT
>JAXJJE010000424.1:0-2852 GCA_036298405.1 Acutalibacteraceae bacterium | reverse complement strand
CACATACAGCAAGCTTATCGCCACCAAGCTCTGCTATTTTAGCAAGTGCCTTTTCTGCCTGAGCTGTAAAGATAACATCATCTGCACGATAAATCTCGGTTGAAATCTTCTTAACCTTTTCTTTTATTGTAAGGTCGATATCGTAAAGTGTTACAAAATCGCTTTCTTTTTCACAAGCGTCTACAACCTTTTGTGCAAGGTCTTTACCACCTTCGCCACCCTTTGCGAACATCTCGGCTGTTGCAAAGTCTGCACCCTTATCGTAGCAATACTGACGGATAAACTCAAGCTCTTCTTCAGAGTCTGTAATAAACTTATTTATAGCAACCACAACAGGCACACCGTATTTTCTCATATTATCAATATGAACGCCAAGGTTTACAATACCCTCTTTTAGTGCCTCAAGGTTAGCCTCTCCAACATTTGCCTTTGGTACACCACCGTTGTATTTCAATGCACGGCATGTAGCAACCAATACTACTGCACTTGGCTTAATGCCAGCATATCTGCACTTGATATCCAGGAACTTTTCTGCACCAAGGTCAGAGCCAAAGCCAGCCTCTGTAATACAGTAATCACCCAGCTTTAAAGCAAGCTTTGTAGCTCTTACAGAGTTACAGCCATGTGCAATATTAGCAAAAGGACCACCATGCATAATAGCAGGAGTACCCTCAAGAGTTTGTACAAGGTTTGGCTTTAGTGCGTCTTTAAGTAGTGCTGTCATAGCACCATTCGCCTTTAAATCCTTAGCATAAACAGGTGAACCGTCATATTTATACGCTACAAGTATATCACCAAGACGCTTTTTAAGGTCTACAATATCAGAAGCAAGGCATAAAATAGCCATAACCTCACTTGCAACTGTAATCTGGAATGACTCCTCTCGTGGCACACCATTGATTCTGCCACCTAAGCCAGCAACAATAAATCTAAGCTCACGGTCATTCATATCCAAACAACGCTTAAATAAAATCTGGCGTGGGTCAATACCTAGTGTGTTACCCTGCTGAATGTGGTTATCAAGCATAGCACACAAAAGGTTATTCGCTGCTGTAATAGCGTGCATATCTCCTGTAAAATGCAGGTTAATATCCTCCATAGGTAGCACCTGTGCATATCCACCACCTGCAGCACCACCCTTAATACCAAATACAGGGCCTAGTGATGGCTCTCTTAGTGCTATAACGGCTTTTTTGCCAATTTTAGCCATAGCCTCACCTAAACCAGCTGTAACAGTGGTTTTTCCTTCTCCGGCAGGAGTAGGATTGATAGCGGTAACAAGAATAAGCTTACCATCCTGCTTATCCTTTAGTCTGTTAGCCAGTGAATCATTAAGCTTTGCCTTATATCTGCCGTAAGGCTCAAGCTCCTCGTTTGTTATTCCCAGTTCATTTGCTACATCTGCAATTGGTCGTAATGTAGCCTGCTGAGCTATTTCGATATCAGAAAGCAAAACAAACACCTCCAAGTAATTTTGTTTCAATTATACCATAACAGTCGATTACAGACAAGTAAAAACAAAAATTTTGATTTTTAAAATGGGATTGTCTTTTTATGAATTAACATTAAATTTGGAGTTTGTCGAAACGATAGAAAAACTAAAGAAGAGAGAATGAATGTTTTCATCTTTGATCATTTTTCACACTAAACAAACCCCAAGATGTTAAAACAACTAAATAACATCTTGGGGCGATATTGAAATAAAGTTTTTTTCTTTTTCATAATACTTCATCTGCTTTCGTTTTTGTTAATTTACATAAAACAATTGCAGGAATCATACTCCCACCCATCAACACTATATACCCTTTCAACATCACCAATTGATATACACATCTGTGTGTTTACAATGATGTTAAGCGTAAATAAATGCTGTTGTTGCGAATTGTAAAATTTAAAGTAATCTGGTAATGCACACCCTTTCTCACCTTTATCCAATGTATAATTAGCTTCCTTTAAAGTATTTACAAACTTTATAGAATTTTCGTAGTTTAATTTCTGATTTTCAATTTTTCCACCATATTCATAAACAACATAATCAACCTCATCGCAAAGATTATTTGTTATTTCAGCAAATGACCTTTTTCTGTAAGTAACAAAATGTATAGTGACTAAGGTTATACATATTGCAAGCAATATCGACATTATTGAAATAAAGACTTTTTTCTTTTTCATAATACTTCACCTCCTTCTATTTAAATTCAAAAATATTTTATTAATAATCGAGTATTTTGCGAAACAGCTCAACACAACTAACTGTATAGCATATTTATTCTATTGTCAATATTATAATACAATATAAGCGATGCTCGTGTGAAATAAATTTACCAGCACTTGTAAACCACATAAAACCACATATTAAAATTATTGATTTACTCTTTAATGATGTTTTTAAAAAGAAATTAACTCAAGATTGCTAGTTGGATTTGCTTCAAAATGTATTTATATATTCTAATACCCTATAAACTCCAATTTATTCAAAAAGCCAACAGCATTCTCACGCTGTTGGCTTTACTTTTACCTGTTTTATTTTATTTATTCATTTCCTGTAGCTTTGCATATATCTGATTTGCACACATATACACATTACCACCACCCATAGTGATAATCAAATCACCAGGCTGTGCGTTGCTACATACATATTCTGTAATTTCGTCAAAGGTTTTTCTGTAAACACTACCGTCAATCTTGGCACATAAATCCTCGGCATAGATATTGTATGTGTTAGTTTCTCTTACAGGTAGAATTTCTGACACGATAACATTATCTGGGATAGACAATGCCTTTGCAAAATCATCAAGCAGCATAAATGTTCTTGAGAAGGTATGTGGCTGGAATACTGCCCACACCTTGTT
>JAXJJE010000423.1:0-4636 GCA_036298405.1 Acutalibacteraceae bacterium | reverse complement strand
TTATTAGGCTATAAATCTTATATTGATAGATTAAACAAGTCAAGCAAGAATAAATAAGGAGTAATTAGGTATGAAGAGTGAGAATCTGGTAAAAGAGAAAGAAACAGCTACTGTTGATACATATGTTTTTGAAGAAAAACCAGTTTACGCTGTAGCAAAAAGAATATTCGACATTTTTGTTTCATCTATCTTTATTATTTTACTTAGCCCTCTTTTTCTCGTGTTAATGATTCTAATTTCAATTGATGATAAAAAGGGTCAACCTGTTTTTTCACAGATAAGATGTGGTAAAAACGGAAAAGAATTTAAAATATATAAATTCAGAACAATGTGTGTTGACGCTGAAGAAAAGCTTAAAAAGCTACAGGCTGAAAACGAAATGGATGGCCCAGTGTTTAAAATGAAAAATGACCCAAGAATAACTCGCATAGGAAAGTTCTTAAGAGCAACTAGCATCGACGAATTTCCACAGCTTGTTAATATACTAATTGGTGATATGTCCTTTGTAGGTCCAAGACCACCACTACCTAAAGAGGTAGCAGAATATTCTGAGCTTGATAAATATAGATTAAAGGTAGTTCCAGGTCTTACCTGTTATTGGCAGATTGAGCCAGAAAGAAATTCTATTACCTTTGAAAAATGGATGGAGCTTGACAGAAAGTATATTCAAGAAAGAAGCTTTTGGTTAGATATAAAACTGATTTTTAAAACATTTTTAGTTGTATTTAATAGGGAAGGTTGCTAATTTTTTAGCTTTTTATTTTATATAAATGTGTTGAAAGGTGAGTTAATATGAAAGGTATTATTTTGGCGGGTGGCTCTGGAACAAGACTTTACCCGTTAACAAAGGTCACATCAAAACAGCTGTTGCCAGTTTATGATAAGCCAATGATTTATTATCCAATGTCAGTGCTTATGAATGCTGGTATAAGAGATATTCTTATTATTTCTACACCAGATGATACACCACGTTTTGAATCACTTTTAGGCGATGGCAGTCAATTTGGCGTAAATCTTACATATGCAGTACAGCCATCACCAGACGGTTTGGCACAGGCTTTTATTATTGGTGCTGATTTTATTGGTGATGATACAGTTGCAATGATATTAGGAGATAATATTTTCTCTGGTCAGGGTCTTAATGATCGTTTAAAAAAAGCAGTTGAAAATGCTGAAAACGGCAAGGGTGCTACTGTATTTGGATATTATGTAGATGACCCAGAACGCTTTGGAATTGTAGAATTTGACTCAGAGGGTCATGCGATTTCTATAGAAGAAAAGCCACAAAACCCAAAGAGCAATTATTGTGTAACTGGATTATATTTTTATGACAATAATGTTATTGAATATGCAAAAAATCTTAAGCCATCTGCAAGAGGTGAGCTTGAAATTACAGACCTTAACCGTATTTACCTAGATAATGATAAGCTGAATGTAGAGCTATTAGGACAAGGCTTTACATGGCTAGACACAGGTACACACGAAAGCCTAGTAGATGCAACAAACTTTGTAAAAACAGTAGAAACACATCAGCATCGCAAAATAGCTTGTCTTGAAGAAATCGCCTATCTCAATGGATGGATAAGTAAAGAGGATATGCTCAAGGTTTACAAGGTTTTAAAGAAAAACCAGTATGGACAGTATATCAAGGATGTGCTTGATGGAAAGTATATAGATATTAAATAAAACGAAATAAACATTTGAGAGAGGTAAAAATAAAATGACTATTATAGTAACTGGTGGTGCTGGTTTTATCGGTGCAAACTTTGTATTCCATATGTTGAAAAAATATCCTGACTACAGAATTGTATGTCTTGATAAGCTTACATACGCAGGAAATTTATCAACACTTGCACCAGTAATGGATAACCCTAATTTTAGATTTGTAAAGGCTGATATTTGCGACAGAGAGGCTGTATATAACCTTTTTGAGGAAGAAAGCCCAGACATTATTGTAAACTTTGCGGCAGAATCTCATGTTGATAGATCAATCGAAAATCCTGATATTTTCCTAAAGACAAATATACTTGGTACTGCTGTACTAATGGACGCTTGTCGTAAGTATGGAATTAAGCGTTATCATCAGGTATCTACAGACGAGGTTTATGGTGACCTACCACTAGATAGACCAGACCTATTCTTTACAGAAGAAACTCCAATTCATACAAGTAGCCCATACAGTAGCTCAAAGGCTTCTGCTGATTTGCTTGTACTTGCATATAACAGAACCTTCGGTTTACCTGTAACAATCAGCCGTTGTTCAAACAACTATGGACCATATCATTTCCCAGAGAAGCTGATTCCACTTATGATTGCTAACGCTTTAAACGACAAACCATTGCCTGTTTATGGTAAGGGTGAAAATGTTCGTGACTGGCTTTATGTAGAAGATCATTGTAAGGCTATAGACCTTATTATTCATAATGGTAAGGTTGGAGAGGTTTACAACATTGGTGGTCATAATGAGATGACTAACATTGATATTGTTAAGATTATATGTAAAGCACTGGATAAGCCTGAAAGTCTTATCACCTACGTTGCTGACAGAAAAGGTCACGATATGCGTTATGCTATTGACCCTACAAAAATTCACAACGAGCTTGGTTGGTTACCAGAAACAATGTTCAAAGATGGTATCCAAAAGACAATTCAGTGGTATTTAGATAACCGTGAGTGGTGGGAAACAATCATCTCTGGTGAATACCAGAATTACTACGAGAAAATGTATGGTAACCGCCAATAACAGGAGAGAATCATAGATGAAAATATTAGTAACAGGTGTAGCTGGACAGCTTGGATACGATGTGGTAAACGAGCTTGCAAAAAGAGACTATACAGTTTTTGGCTCTGACCTTGCACTGGAGTATACAGGCATTAACCCAGAGCTTATCTTGCCTAAAATGTCATATATCCCAATGGATATTACAGACGCACAGTCTGTTGATAAGGTTATTAGTGACATTGCACCAGACGCAGTTATTCACTGTGCAGCCTTTACAGCTGTTGACCTTGCAGAGGACGAGGACAAAAAAGAGCTTGTACACAAGGTTAATGCAGGGGGTACACAGAATATTGCATCAGTCTGTAAAAAGCTTAATGCAAAAATGCTGTATATCTCTACTGATTATGTATTTAACGGCAAGGGTACACAGCCTTGGCTGCCTGATTGTAAAGAGTACAGCCCGCTTAATGTTTACGGTCAATCGAAGCTTGACGGTGAGCTTGCTGTGGCAAATACATTAAGCAAATTCTTTATAGTAAGAATTGCTTGGGTATTTGGTTTGAATGGTAAGAATTTTATAAAAACAATGCTTAATGTTGGCAAAAAGTACGATACAGTAAGGGTTGTTAACGACCAGATTGGTACACCAACCTATACACTTGATTTATCAGTGTTACTTGCTGATATGATAGAAACCGAAAAATATGGCTACTACCATGCAACTAATGAGGGTGGTTATATTTCGTGGTATGATTTTACCTGCGAAATATTCAAGCAGGCTGGTATGAGCACCAATGTAATCCCTGTAACCACAGAGGAATATGGTCTGTCTAAGGCTTCAAGACCGTTTAACAGCAGATTAGATAGATCCAAGCTTACAGAAATGGGCTTCAATACTTTGCCAACATGGCAAGACGCTTTATGCAGATATCTGAAAGAAATCGACTTATAATACTGTAATATACAACAGGAGAAAAGATAAAAATGGGACAAATTAAAGTTACAAAGGCTCCAATAGAAGGTTTATATATTATAGAGCCTACAGTACACGGTGACAGCAGAGGATATTTTGTAGAAACCTATAACCAGAATGATATGAAGGCAGCAGGTCTGGATATGGTGTTTGTACAGGATAATCAGAGTATGTCAACAAAGGGTGTACTAAGAGGTCTGCATTTTCAAAAGGAATTCCCACAGGGCAAGCTTGTTCGTGTAATAAAGGGACGAGTATTTGATGTTGCTGTTGACCTTCGTGAGGGTAGTGAAACCTATGGTAAATGGTATGGTGTAGAGCTTACAGAAGAGAATAAAAAGCAGTTTTATATCTCAGAGGGCTTTGCACACGGATTTTTGGTACTTAGCGAAACAGCTGAATTTTGCTATAAGGTTACAGATTTTTATCACCCAGGTGACGAGGGTGGTTTGGCTTGGAATGACCCTGAAATTGGTATAGAATGGCCTGAATTAACAGGTGAGTATAATGGTACTGCAAGTGCCGAGGGATATACTCTTTCAGACGGTACAAAGCTGAATCTTAGCGATAAAGACCAAAAATGGCTAGGTTTAAAAGATACATTTAAGTTTTAAGCTTAAAAATCCTGACTATGCATAAAACATAGTCAGGATTTTTATTTATACGAAAAAAGTCAATTATTTATGTTTTACAACATATTATGTAGTGATTGATGGTATAAATTACATTCTCATTAAGGTGATTTTATGATTTGTATGCTTGGAGATTTAAGACATAAAGAGGTTATAAATTCTAAAACTGGTTCAAGGCTTGGGTTTGTAGATGATGTAGAGATAGATACTAAAAACGCAGTTGTAATCTCTTTAATCATATATGGTAGATTGCGTTGCTTTGGACTTTTGGGTAAGGAAGAGGATATAATAATAAAATGGGATTGTATA
>JAXJJE010000422.1:0-3552 GCA_036298405.1 Acutalibacteraceae bacterium | reverse complement strand
GAAATAGGTGAGCTATGTGACTCTATTAACTATATGGCACAAGAGCTTGCTGCCTCTGAAAAATTAAAGAATGACTTTATTTCATCAGTATCGCACGAGCTAAGAACACCTCTTACTGCTATTAAGGGCTGGGCAGAAACAATGCGAATGGGTGACACACCCGACTTCAGAACAATGGATAAGGGTATGAGCGTAATTGTAAAGGAGTCTGAACGTTTGACAGGTATTGTTGAAGAGCTTCTGGATTTCTCTAGAATACAAAGTGGCAGAATGGTTATAAATATGGAACGCATAGACCTTTTGGCAGAGCTTGACGAAGCTATTTATATGCTAAGAGAAAGGGCTCTTAACGAGGGTAAGCACCTTATTTATGATGAACCAGATTTTATGGCACCTGTTCAGGGTGATAAAAACAGATTAAGACAGGTATTTATAAATGTAATTGACAATGCCCTTAAATATACACCAGAAAGTGGCGTAATTGGCATAGAGGTTACAAGCTCAGATGATTATATAGTGGTAACTATAAGTGATAACGGCTGTGGTATTCCTGCAGAGCATTTACCTAGAATTAAACAAAAATTCTATAAGGCTAACCAGACACAAAGAGGTTCGGGTATAGGGCTTGCAGTTGTAGATGAAATTATGGCTTTACATAACGGTAGTCTTGATATAGATAGTACAGAGAATATAGGAACAACAGTTACACTAAAATTCCCTATAGAAAAAACATCTGATAACGAAAAAGGAGATAAATAATGGGAGAGTCAAGAAAAGAGCATATTAAAAAGATTACCTCTATAGGTGGTTCGGCATTAATAGAGGGTATTATGATGCGTGGACCTAAAAAAACAATGGTAGCTGTACGCACAGGTGAAAATGAAATTTATACAGAAGAAGTAGAGTTCAGTGGACTAGGCTCAAAGGGTGAGTTTTTTAGATTACCACTTGTTCGTGGTGTTGTAGGTATGATAGATTCAATGCGACTAAGCTACAAGGCATTGATGATTTCTGCTGATAAGGCTATCGAAAGTATTCCAGAGGACGAGCAAGAGGAGCCTTCTAAATTTGAAAAATGGCTTGACGACCATATGGGCGAAAAGTTTTTGAATGTCTTTATGACAATATCAATGATAATAGGTGTTTTAATTGCTATTGTATTGTTCTATTGGGCACCAACAAAGCTTTATAATGTTATAACAGAGGCCTTAGGTGGCGTTGATGGTATGTCTTGGATTGGTGATAGATTTTTCAGATCACTATTTGAGGGTGTTATAAGAATAGGCTTGTTTTTGCTTTATATAATTGCTTGTACAAGAATGTCAGATATGAAGCGAGTTTTTCAGTACCATGGTGCCGAGCATAAAACAATCTATTGCTACGAAAGCGACGAGGAGCTTACCGTAGAGAACGTAAAAAAGCATACACGCTTTCATCCACGCTGTGGCACAAGCTTTTTGGTTATTATGCTTTTGGTTGGTATTGTAATAGGCTTGTTTATTCCAATAAGCACACCATGGCTTCGTACAGCTGTAAAGCTACTTTTACTACCTGTATCCTGTGGTATTGGCTACGAGCTTATTAAGCTATGTGGCAGACACGACAATAAGCTTACCCGTATTATTGCAGCACCAGGCTTGTGGGCACAAAGAATAACAACAAAAGAGCCTACAAACGATATGATAGAGGTTGCAATAAAGGCTATGAAGGCTGTTATACCTGAAAATGGTGAGGATATTATCAGCTCGTCTGATAACGATTAATACATAAAAGGAATATAAAATTATGCTATATAACCAGTTATACAGGCATATAATAGATATATTAACAAAGGCAGGAATTGACTCTCCTGCCTTTGACGCTATGTGCCTTTTTGAAAATCAATTTAATATGAACAGACACGACCTTATTATGCACGGTGATAAGGAAGCACCACAGGATAAAACCGAAAAGCTTGTTGAGCTTGCAGAGAAAAGAGCAACAGGCTTTCCACTACAATATTTAATAGGTAAGTGGGATTTTATGGACTGTGAGTTTTTTGTAGGAGAGGGTGTGCTTATACCACGAGAGGATACATCTGTTGTGGTACAGCTTTGTATTGATAATATTAAAGCTGTATATGGCGAGAATACTAAACTAAAAATCCTTGATTTATGTGCAGGTAGTGGTGCTATAAGTGTAGCTTTGGCTAAGGAGTTTAATCAAAGTGAGGTTACAGCGTTAGAGCTTTCTGATAAAGCAATGCACTATCTGCAAAAAAATATCAGTCATAATAGCTGTGAAAATGTAAGGGCAGTGTATGGTGATGTTTTTAAAAGCTATGCTGATTTTACAGATAGCTTTGATGTAATTATTTCTAATCCACCATATATAATAAGTGACGAGATAAAAGCATTGCAAACAGAGGTACAGCACGAGCCTGTTCTGGCACTTGACGGTGGTGCAGATGGCTATGATTTTTATAGGGCTATAATCGAGCATTGGTCTGAAAGGCTGAATAATAATGGTATACTAGTTTTTGAGCTTGGAGAGGGTCAGTATGACACTGTTGAAAGGCTTATGATAGAAAGAGGCTTTACTGATATTCAGTGTGCTTATGACATTCAGAACATAAAAAGAGGTATATGTGGCATTAAATTAACTGTACGATAAATGGTACAGTTAAGGGGCTAACAGGAACTTTTTATTGCAATTCTGTGTGCAATAAGGTATAATGTAGATAAACAAAAAACAAATTTTCGAGTGGAGGTTAATTATGGCTAAGGATTCAAAAGCAAAGGATTTAAAAATAAAATCAAATCAGACAGCAGACGATAAGGCAAAGGCTTTGCAAACTGCTATAGGTCAAATAGAAAAGCAATTCGGTAAGGGTGCTATAATGCGTTTGGGTCAAAACCAAGCTATGAATATCGGCTTTGTTCCAACAGGCTCACTTACTCTTGATATTGCACTTGGTATTGGTGGTTTGCCTCGTGGTAGAATTATCGAAATTTATGGACCAGAATCATCTGGTAAAACAACACTTTCTCTTCACTGTATAGCACAGGGTCAGAAAAAGGGTGGTAATGTAGCGTTTATCGACGTTGAGCATGCACTGGACCCTGTATATGCCGAGGCTTTGGGTGTAGATGTTGACTCATTGCTTGTTTCACAGCCAGACACAGGTGAACAGGCTCTTGAAATTGCAGAGGCACTTATTCGTTCAGGTGCTATTGATGTAATTGTAGTAGACTCAGTTGCAGCACTTGTACCAAAGGCAGAAATCGATGGCGATATGGGTGATTCTCACGTTGGCTTGCAGGCAAGACTTATGTCACAGGCTTTAAGAAAGCTTGCAGGTGCTATTTCAAAATCTAACTGTGTTGCTATTTTCATTAACCAGCTAAGAGAAAAGGTTGGCGTAGTTTACGGTAACCCAGAGGTTACACCTGGTGGTAGAGCATTAAAATATTACTCATCTGTTCGTATTGAGGTACGTAAGGCAGAGGTAATCAAAAACGGTTCAGAGCCTATTGGTTCAAGAACAAAGGCAAAGGTTGTAAAGAACAAGAT
>JAXJJE010000421.1:0-7320 GCA_036298405.1 Acutalibacteraceae bacterium | reverse complement strand
TCTAATTTTAACCATAATTTTTTACCTCCGAAATAATAATAAACATTTATCTTCACCAATTACTTGGATGAATACTTAAGTAAATTGATCAAATGGATTACCACCTGGTGGCATCATTGGACCACCTAAGCCTGGCAAGCCTTTAAAACGACGTTTCTTTCCTTTTTTGCCGTTAAGCTTACCACCCATATGCTTCATAACCTTCTGCATTTGCTCAAACTGCTTTAGAAGCTTGTTTACATCCTCTACCTTCATACCACAGCCCTGTGCAATTCTTCTTTTACGAGAAAGATTTATTATAGAAGGCTTTGCTCTCTCTTGTGGAGTCATAGAAAGAATCATAGCAGCGTTTCTGTCTAGAATTCTGTCATCTATGTCCATTTCGTCAAGCTTGCCTGTATCTAAGCCTGGTAGCTTTGAAAGAATACCCTTAATAGGGCCCATTCTTCTTATCTGCTCAAACTGGTCAAGCAAATCATTTAAATCAAACTGATTTTTAGCTAGCTTTTTAGCAGTTTCTTCTGCCTTTTTCTGGTCAAGTCTTGCTTCGGCATCTTCGATAAGAGTAAGCATATCACCCATACCTAAAATTCTGCCTGCCATTCTGTCTGGGTGGAAAACCTCAAGGTCATCCATTTTTTCACCATTACCAGCATAGCGTATTGGCTTGCCTGTTACAGATCTTACAGAAAGTGCTGCACCACCACGGGTATCACCGTCTAGCTTTGTAAGGATAACACCAGATATATCAAGTAAATCGTTAAATGATTTTGCAACATTTACAGCGTCCTGACCAGTCATAGAGTCTACTACAAGGAAAATTTCCTGTGGGTTAAGCTCTGCTTTAATATTTTTAAGCTCACCCATTAGCTGTTCATCTATATGAAGTCTACCTGCTGTATCAAGAATAACAACATCGTGTCCGTAATCCTTTGCGTATTTAATTGACTGTGTAGCAATTTTTACAGGATTTTCGTTACCCATTTCAAAAACCGGCACGTCTACACTTTTAGCAACTATCTTTAGCTGCTCAATAGCAGCTGGTCTGTAAACGTCACACGCTACAGCAAGTGGTCTGTGACCCTCTTTTTTCAGCATTTTTGCCAGCTTACCAGTATGAGTTGTTTTACCAGAACCCTGCAAGCCACACATCATAATTACTGTAGGAGGCTTTGACGCCCACTTCATCTTAACCTCTTCGCCACCCATAAGTGCTGTAAGCTCTTCGTTTACTATTTTAATAACCATCTGTGCAGGTGTAAGGCTTTCCATTACATCAGAGCCAATTGCTCTTTCTGACACTCTAGCTGTAAAATCCTTGGCTACCTTATAGTTAACATCGGCTTCCAGCAAAGCAAGCCTTACCTCTCGCATTGCATCTTTTACATCATTTTCTGTTAGCTTACCCTTTGAACGCAACTTTTTAAACGCTGCACTTAGTTTTTCTGACAAACCCTCAAAAGCCAAAGAAATCACCCTTTCACTCAGAACCTTGTTTTAATCTCTGCAATGTTTTTCAAGACATATCCACACCCCTGTGCTATTGCCTTATTTTTGCAGTTTTCAGAGTTCTCGTTTTCTATATTAATAACAGCTGTATTTATAAGCTCCAGCTGTTGTTGTATGCTTTGCCATCTGCTGTATAACCCAAGCTTTGTTTCAAGCTCTTCTAAAAAAGCCTCTGAACGCTTTATGGTGTCGTGCACACCCTGACGTGTAATTCCTACTATTTCGGCAATCTCTCTAAGCGAAAGGTCGTCATTATAGTAATAATCCATAATTTCAAATTGCTTTTCCGAAAGCAGTTGACCATAAAAATCAAGTAGTAATGATATTATCAACTTTTTATTCAATCTCATCACTCCTACAACTCTGTAAAGCTATTCACTTTACACTGTCAACTATTATACAACATCACACACACCGTGTCAAGCATTTTATTTGACAGATAAAACTTTTATATCTATATATAAACAAAACCGACAACCAAGCTATCTGGGCTATAGGTTGTCGGTTAATTTTGTATGAATTAAAATGGTAAAATAGAATTGATTGTGAATATAATATTCAGCATAAACGCTCTGAATTTAGTTTCGTGCATATTAACAACTCGAATATTCATATCGTACAATTCTTTATTCAGATATTTTTTCATATCTAGATGGTGCTGGTCTGAAATTCTCTTATCCATTGGCACCTTGAATAATAGGTCTAATAGCTTTCTGTTGTTGAATATAATTATGATATCGCTGTATATCTTCATTTCTGAGATGTTAAGTCCACCCCAGCTACCCCAGGTAACCTCGTTGAAGTGAATATCAGCAGGTGGATACTGAGCAGGAATGCTATAATATTCAAACTCATCAAGATATTTTTCAAACACATTATCTACCTTATGTGCAAGACCTCTGTTGAAAATAAAAATCTTGTAAAGATTTCTGTATAGCTTTGGTGAAAGCTTAGGCATCTTTTTTCTGCCATAGTGCTTATACCAATAGCATCTTATAGTTTCTGATACCCAAGACTTAATCTCTGCCTCGGCAGTAAGATTCTCCATAAGGAAAACTCTTTTTCTGTATTCATTCTCTCTGCCCTTAGCAACATAGCCATTGTTGTGGTCTATTATCTCTACAATCTCATTATAATTCTTCAGATTGTCTGATGTTGATGGAATTATGTATTCAGAATGGTCTACATTAAATTTACCAGCAATTACCTTTGCAGCTTCTGCGTCTATTGATTCCTTCTCGGCAGAAACAAAGCTAAAGCTTTTCACCTTATCGTACATACCATTACCAGCAGCAAAGGTTGTGTTACTGTCTATACCACCACTTAAAGAAATCTGTGCATTGTCCCACTTTTTAAGTACAAGCTCCATATTCTTTTTAAGAATTTCGGCAGACTGTTTTATTACCTCGTTATATTCCTCATCGTTTTTACACTCTGCTAAATCTCTTAGAGGGTAAAATCTCTTGTGAGAAATTTTGCCAGCTTTAAATGTATAGCCAATGTTAGGAACAATTCGCTTAACCTCGTCAAATGGAGTCATATCTGCTGGCAGATATGGACCCATAACTCTGTAATACCATTTATAATCTATAAGCTCATTCACAAGGTCGCCTCTTGTCAGGTTACAAATATCACCGATTAGCTGTGGGTGCGATGATATATAGAAGTTGCCATCAATTGCACCATAGCAAGCAGACTGCATACCAGCTGGGTCAACAATAAATTCTACTAAATCCTTTTTAATTACACCACATACAAACAAGCCTGTTATCTCGTCGATACAATCCTGATATTCATCTGTGCCATAGCTGTCTGCAATTCTTTGAAGTATCACATTTTCATCATACTGCATAGTAAAGCAGTTGTATGCGTGACCAAATAAGAAAAATATATTTTCGTCTTTTTCTACCCAATAGCCCTTTTGCATACAATGCACATAAGCAAAGTATCCGTTACCCATAGCTTCTTTTGTCCAGTTGCCATAAAAAGGGAATTTGTTCAAATCAAGGTCATCTCTGTTGGTAAATAAAAAGCCTCTTACAAATAAATACTTCTGCAAATCCTTATGTCCTTGCAAAAGCTTATCAAGTTGAACATTTGTTGTACTAGTCATACTATATACCTCCACATTTTCCAAATCAAAAATTCACAATAATTAATTATAATATATTGAACGAGATTTTTCAACTTTATATTTTATCAACAGTAGTAGTAAAATTTGGTATTTTATATTGCAAATTGTACAATGGTGATAAATAGTTATTCAACATACTGCTAAATGATAAATTAAATTTGTTTGTAATATTTACATAGCGTTTTTTAGAATTTTAAGGATAAAATAAGTATTATCAGTCTAAAAAACAAAGTTTATTTTTTACACCGAAACACACAAAAATTTCGTTTTATTATATGTAATATGCACAAAAACAGATATTGCCTTTTTATTAATGTGCTGAAAATTAAAAATCGCCACTCATTTTTTTAGAAAATAGTGACTAAAACAAAAACATATGCTATAATTAATTTGATTTTTATGATAAGTATTTATATTGTGTTTGTTTAAATTATATTTGAAAATTTAAACTGATTTTGTATTTCTTAATGCTTTATTCTATATACTGAAGGTGAAAGTTTATTGGAGCAAATAATTAATATTGACCGAATTGAAAACGCTGTTGCGTTGTTTGGCAATTTTGATGAAAACATAAAAATTATCGAAAATGAATATGCTGTTAGTGTGGTTGGCAGAGATTCTGTGCTTAAAATTAACGGTGATATAGAGGCTGTTGCAAAGGCTGTAAAGGTTATTGAAAATCTTCTTTCGTTGCTAAATAAAGGAGAAACCCTTACCGAGCAGAATGTACGCTACTGTATTTCGTTAATCAATGAGGGCAGTGAGGAGAAAATAGAACGACTTGCAAGTGATTGCATTTGTATTACTGCAAAGGGCAAGCCACTAAAACCAAAAACACTAGGACAGAAAAGATACTGCAAGGCTATAAAAGAAAACACCATTACAATAGGTGTAGGTCCTGCTGGTACGGGTAAAACCTATTTAGCTGTAGCAATGGCAGTTACAGCTTTTCGTGCAGGTGAAATTAACAGAATTATCCTTACACGACCTGCTGTAGAGGCAGGCGAGAAGCTTGGATTTTTGCCTGGTGATTTACAAAGCAAGGTTGACCCTTACCTGCGACCACTTTATGACGCTTTATTTGATATGTTAGGTGCGGAAACATATCAGAAATATGTAGAGCGTGGCAATATAGAGGTGGCACCTTTGGCTTATATGCGTGGCAGAACCTTAGATGACAGCTTTATTATTCTGGACGAGGCTCAAAACACCACACGTGAACAAATGAAAATGTTTTTGACAAGACTTGGCTTTAATTCAAAAATGGTAATCAACGGTGATGTTACACAGATAGACCTTCCTAATGGTACAAAATCCGGATTAAGAGAGAGCATAAGAATATTGAAAAACATAGACGACATTGCTTGCGTAGCTTTTACCGAGCGAGACGTAGTACGTCACAAGCTAGTGCAAGACATTATAAAGGCTTATGAGAAGAATTGTGAGGAGGCAAAAACAAAAAATGGATAAAATAAGAGTTATTATCACAAACAATCAGAAAAAGGTAAAAATTCCTACTGGTTTAAGAATGCTTGTAAGACGTTGTTGCCATGCTGTACTTCAGCTAGAGGAGTTTAAAGGCATTGCTGAAATCAGCGTAACATTTGTAGACAACGAAGAAATTCACAAGCTAAATCTACAATACAGAGAAAAAGATATGCCAACCGATGTTCTTTCATTTGTAATGAGTGAAAACGGTACATATGATATAGACCCTAAGACAGGTGCCCAGATTTTGGGTGATGTAGTTATCTCTATGGAAAAGGCTGTAGAGCAAGCTGAACGCTATGGTCATAGCCTACAACGAGAAGTAGGCTATCTAACTGCACATTCGGTTCTTCATCTTCTTGGCTATGACCATATGGAGAATATGGAAAGAATAAGAATGAGAGAAAAGGAAGAAAAGGTAATGTCACAGCTTGGTCTTCCTGCTTCTTCAAGCTATGTAAGAGAGGACTTTTAATTTTGAAAAGCTTTTTAAAAGGCTTTTTGTGTGCCTTTCAGGGCTTAGCTGAATGTATATGTACAGAACGCAATATGCGAATACATATAGTAATTTCTCTATATGTTTTGTATTTTTCAAAATATTATAGCTTAAGTGTAGAAAAATTTGCCATATTGGTAATTATTATGGCTGTGGTTTTATCACTTGAACTACTTAACACTGCTGTAGAACGTGCCTGCGATGCTATTACTAAAGAATCGCATCCACTAATCAAATCTGCTAAGGATGCAGCTGCTGGTGCAGTGCTTGTTTCTGCAATTGCGTCTGTTGTTATTGGTGTACTTCTTTTTTGGGACACTGATATCCTGTGGAATATAGCTTCGTCACTGTGTTACTCACCAGAGGATCTGACTGTGTTTATTCTGTCACTATTAGTCAGCACAATATTTATAGTTGTTGGTCCAACCGAGCTGGTTAATAGTGTAACAACAGTTATAGAGCTGAAACAGGAATTAGAAAAAGAAAATAAAAAAGGCAAAAACAAAGAGGATAGCAACAAAAATAAAGAAGATAAAAACAAATAACTAAGTATAGTATAAGTGTACTTTTAAATTTGTTCTTGATGTGGTATAATTGTTACATAAGTAGCGATTATACCACTTTTTATATTATTTTTTATGGAGGCTTTTATGGCTAGTAATAATTTTAATGACAAATCAGCTTTTATCGCTATTGTTGGCAGACCAAATGTTGGTAAGTCTTCAATACTGAATAAAATGCTTGGACAAAAAATTGCAATAGTATCAAGCAAACCACAAACTACACGTACCAGAATTATGGGTGTACTTACCGAAAAAGAAACTCAGCTAGTCTTTATTGATACCCCAGGTATTCACAAGCCACGCACAGAGCTTGGAAAATATATGGTAAAAAGCGTTAACGAGTCGGTTTCTGGTGTTGACGCCTGCCTGCTTGTAACAGAGGCGTGCAGAGATATTACCGACACAGAGCTAAAGCTTATTGAGAAATTCAAGGCTATGGATGTTCCTGCTATACTAGCAATAAACAAAATAGATACAGTAAAAGAAAAAAGCGACCTTATGCTACAAATCGCACGCTACAGCGAAAAATACGATTTTGACGCAATTGTTCCTGTATCTGCACAGAATAACAGTGGCATAGATGACCTTAAAAATGAGCTAAAAAAGCTTGCTCAGGAGGGTGGTCATTTATTTGACGAGGATACTCTTACCGACCAGCCAGAGCGTGTTCTTGCTGCTGAAATGATCAGAGAAAAAATGCTACGACTTCTTGATAAAGAGATTCCACACGGTACAGCAGTGGTAATAGAGCGTATGAGAACACGTGAGGATAAGGACATTATTGATATGGATGCTACAATTTACTGCGAGCGTGACACCCACAAGGGTATTATCATCGGTAAACAGGGTGCTATGCTAAAAAAGATAGGTTCTTATGCCCGACAGGATATGGAGGCATTCTTTAATTGCAAGGTTAACCTTACAATGTGGGTTAAGGTTAAAGAGGATTGGAGAAACAAGCAAGGCTTACTACGCAGCTTTGGCTTTGATAAGAGCGATTTCGAATAAAATTTCAAATTGTAGTTTGGCAGGGGCTTTGCCCCTGAGCAATCAATTCCTACGGAATTGGTTACATCACCCAAAAGCCTTTAAAAAGGCTTTACCCAAACTTTACGCTTGAGTGTCTGCTA
>JAXJJE010000420.1:0-4638 GCA_036298405.1 Acutalibacteraceae bacterium | reverse complement strand
TAGCTCGCTTAGTCTTACTGCAACAGGAGCAAGTGAGAATTTCTCCTCTGGACCATTCTTTGGCTTACCAAGGTGAGAGCAAAGAACAACCTTACCACCGTCGTTGATTAGCTTTTGAATTGTAGGTAGAGCAGCTGTAATTCTGTTATCGTTTGTGATAACGCCCTCTTTTAGAGGTACATTAAAATCGCAACGAACAAGAACTCTCTTGCCCTTAACATTAATGTCATCTACTGTAACTTTGTCTAGAAAACCCATTCTAAAAACATCCTTTCAAGTATATTTAAGTCATTCAACTGATTTTCAGTTGGATAAAAGCAACTTATACAGATATATTTTATAATAAAATGCCTTTTTTTTCAATAGCTATAGGGCTTTATTTGTGTTATTTCTTTAAAAAGGCAATATTTATAATAATACCCTTAAAAAACAAATTTTATAGTACGATATTATATCGCACTTATTCCCAGCTGTAATCTCTAAGGCTACCCTCGCATAGTAAGCTTGGATAATTCCATTGTCTTAAAGCTTCGTAAACAGCAATAGCAACCGAATTAGAAAGATTTAAGCTTCTTGCCTCGTCTATCATAGGTATACGCACTGTGGTTTCAGGATTATCGTGTAAAAGCTTTTCGGGCAAGCCCTTTGTTTCTCTGCCAAATAGCAAATATGCACCATCAGGATATTTTACATCTGAGTGTATATGCTTTGCTTTTGTGGAAAAATAGTAGTACGGGCCGTTAGTTTTTGCGAAAAAATCCTGTATATTGTCGTAAACAGTAATATCAAGTAAATCCCAATAATCAAGACCAGCACGCTTAACAGCCTTTTCGCTTATGCCAAAGCCCAAAGGGCGTACAAGGTGAAGCTTGGCACCTGTTGCAGCACAGGTGCGTGCAATATTACCAGTGTTTTGAGGGATTTCTGGTTCAACAAGAACAATATTAAGTTCTGCCATAATTTTATATTTTCCTTTCGTTGATAAAATATTATAAGCTGTACAAAATAATAAAAGGAAGTGAATTATCATAAGTAGCGAGCTTTATCTTATTAAAAATCTTCTGTCGATTTTCACTTTATACAGGAGGTGTGAAAAAGTGACAAAAAATACAATGAGTGTAGCCAAGGGTGTAGCTGCTGTGGTTGCAACGGGTGTTGTAGTGGGATATGTTGGCAACAAAATAATGCAGAAAAACCCTAAAACAGTAAAACGCAAGGCAACCGACGCAATGAACGCCGTAAGCCAGATTGCAAGCGATATTTCATACTTGCTGAAATAATTAAAAAATGCAGAAGGGCAAAGGGAGAAACCAATTTGCTCTTCTGCATTTATTTTATCACTATTTTATTGTAATGGCAAATTTATAATGAATACTTTTCAAAAGCAGAAGTATTCACTGCTTACTGTAAAAACACAGCAAAAAAGCTACCACCCCAAAAGGAGTGGTAGCTCACGGTTGATTTTATATTATCGGTTAATTTATTTCGAGAATCATTTTTTGAATTAAGACAGCGTCCAATACTGTAACATCACCATCAGTGTTTACATCTGCAAGGGTTATCTGCTCAGCAGTTAATTCTGTATCACCTACTATATTTTTTAATAGATAAATTACATCGTTTACAGCTAGTGTACCGTCACCACTTATGTCACCTGCTACTGCTTTTCCGTAATTGAAATGTATAGTTGCATTTGTAAGGTAATCGTTATATTGACCTATTGATATTATATTCCATTGTTCTGTACTGCCTGTGTAGTATACATCACTGAGGTTATAGCAATTGTAAAATGCATTATGATCAATAGAGGTAACACTGTCAGGTATTGTTATGCTGGTTAAATTACTGCAAAATTGAAATGCTCCATCATCGTAATTGTACAACTCACCATCACCAATAGAAGTAACGCTGTCAGGAATAGTATAGCTGTATGATGATCTTCCACAAGGATATAAAAGCAATTCGGTTTGCGTTTTGTTAAATACTACGCCATCTATCGAAGAATAATTCTTATTATTTGGTGAAACATTTATATCGGTAAGACTATCGCAATTCAAAAATACATAATTACCGATATCAGTAACGCTATCAGGGATTGTTACATTGGTTAGCATATCGCAATTTTCAAATGCTCCGTTGCCAATATAAGTAACAGTATCAGGAATTGTTACATCAGTTAGTCCCCATAAATCTTTAAATACATAATCACCTATTTCTAATACCGGGTCCCCATAGCTTCCACCTAAGTGAGCTGGTATTTCAATGCTCTTAGGATTACCACTGCTCCCATAGCTTCCATAACCCAAAAGAGTAATTCTGTAACCATATCGAGCAGAATCCAGCCATTCGCATATCCAGTGGTTATTATATTCATCAATATATACTGCGTTACGATTTTCATCACGATATAAATTAAGGTACAAATCATCATATTTAGTATATCCGTTGCTGTAAAAGTAACCATATTGATCTATGTATATCTCTTCACCCAAAGCGTTAGTGTATGGTCCATCATAGAATGAATTTGTATAACCGACTTTATCTGCTGTTACAGCTGACGCACTTAACGGTATCGAAGCTGTAACGCTTAAAAGCAATGTGGCTGTTAATAAAGCAGAAATTATCTTTTTCATAGTTTACCTCCAAATTTTTCGCAAGATTTTTTAGCAGGATTTTTTACTTAGGCTTTGTTTTGCTATCCTGTTAATTTTTATTATAGCATATATCAACAACTTGTCAATCTTGCTGTGAAAAATTTAGTACAGGTTGCACAGAAAAAACTACCACCCAAAAGAGTGGTAGCTAAAGGTTAGATTTTATATTGTTGGTTAATTCATTTCAAGAATCATCCTTTGTATTAAAACGGAATCTAATACTGTAACATTACCATCTTTGCTTACATCTGCGTTTGCAAGCTGAGCCTCAGTTAATTCTACATCACCAACAATGTATTTAAGTGTATAAATTACATCATCTACAGCAACCTCACCATCGCCACTTACATCGCCTGTTATTTGTGGTACATAGTTATAGTGAATGTTTGCGTTTGTAAGGTCTTTGTTGTTGATTCCTATGGTTGTGTTATTCCAATCACTTTCGCTACCAGTGTAGTATATATCGGTAAGCTTGGTACAGGATGAGAATGCAGCATCACCAATAGTAGTAACACTGCTTGGTATTGTTACGCTAGTTAAATTAGAGCAGTATATAAATGCACAGTTATTAATAGAAGTAACTCCGTTTGATATTGTTACATTAGTTAGATTATTGCAAAATTCAAATGCAAACTCGTCAATGGTAGTAACACTGCCTGGAATTGTCACGTCGGTTAGCTTTCGGCAATGATCAAATGCATAGTCACCTATATACGTAACGCTATCTGGTATTGCTATGCTAGTAAAAGGGCACACATAAAAGGTACGATAATTAATAGCTGTTAGTTTTTTTGATAGTGTTATGTTGGTTAAGCTAAGGCAAGAGTCAAATCCCCAAGCACCAAGGTAAGTAACACTGTCAGGGATTATTACGTTGTTTAAGCTAAAACAACCACCAAATGCTCCACCCCTGATATAAGTAACACTGTCTGGTATTATTACATTAGTTAAAAGTTCACATTGGATAAATGCAGCAATTGCAATAGTAGTAACAGTGTCAGGAATAGTGTAGGTAGTTGGTGCATTACAAGGATAGCGAATCAATGTTGTTTGTGCTTTGTTAAATAATACACCATCAATTGAAGAAAAATAGTTGTTATTTGGCGAAACCTTGATTTCAGTTAGTTTACTGGAATTAAATGTCTGATCTTCTATGAAAATAACGCTGGCAGGAATAGTTACGCTTGTCAGAGCGTTGTGGTCGTAAAATGTAGAGCTTTCTATTTCTAAAACAGGCAGATCAGCTATGAAGCTTGGTATTTCTATTTCGGTTTTATTTCCTTTATAGCCTGTAATTATATAGCCAGTGCCATCATCTCTTAATTTACAATTCCACACACCATATTTGTCGGTATATGTTGATACAGCTGGTGGGGCACAGTTGTAGTGAATGGTGGCATTTATAAGGTAATCATTTGAAGGGCTTATTGCTATATCAGCCCATTCACTTTCGTTGCCTCTGTAATATACATCACGCAGATTTTCACAATCTGAAAAAGCAAAGTCACCAATATCAGTAACACTGGTAGGTATTGTTATGCTGGTTAGAGCAAAGCAGTCGTTAAATGCATAAGCACCAATAGAGGTAACACCATTTGGTATTGTTATGCTAGGAAGATTATAGCAATAATAAAATGCATTTTTACCAATAGTGGTAACGCTGTTTGGTATTGTTATGTTAACTAAATTCCAACAGCTATCAAATGCATGATCGCCAATAGTGGTAACACTGTTTGGGATTTCCAGTGTGCTTATATTACAACCAGTCAATGCATAATCGCCAATAACAGTAATGCTGTCTGGTATTGTTATGCTGTTTGTCAAAAAAGCGTAATATAATGCATTGTTACCAATTTCTGTTACAGGTAGTCCGTTTATTGAGCCTGGTATTTCTATTTCATTATTACTTCTGTCATAGCTTGTAATTCTGCAAGCCTTGCCGTTGTTTATCAGCTCGTAGCCCCATACACCATACTGGTCTTTG
>JAXJJE010000419.1:0-1804 GCA_036298405.1 Acutalibacteraceae bacterium | reverse complement strand
GTTGTAATACCGGGCGATATTTCGTGGGCAATGAAGCTTAACGAAACCTATGAGGACTTTAAATTCATAAACAAATTACCCGGTAAAAAGCTATTGCTAAAGGGTAACCACGACTATTGGTGGGATACCCGTAGAAAGATAGAGAACTTTCTTTCAGAAAATAAATTTGATACTATTCAGATTGTTTTTAATTCTGCTGTTGCAGTAGATAATTACGCTGTTTGTGGCACTAGGGGCTGGTTCTTCGATGCCGAAAGTGACAGCGATAAAAAGGTGCTTAACCGAGAGGTTGGCAGACTCAGAACATCTATAACAGAGGCACTAAAAACAGGACTTGAGCCTGTAGTATTTCTGCACTATCCACCGGTATACGGTGACCAACGCTGTAACGAAATACTCGATGTTCTAAAGGAGTTTAATATCAAAAAATGCTACTACGGCCATTTACATGGTACAAATGTAATCAAAAAGGCTGTACAGGGCGAATTTGAGGGTATAAGCTACAAGCTTGTTTCAAGCGATAACCTAAGGTTTATGCCTGCATTAGTAAGGTAGTATACTTTACAAATTTTTGTATTTAAGTATAGAAAAATAATACTTGTTATGTTATAATAATATGAGCAGTTTGCATAACGATTTGCGTAATAATTCTGCATAGTGTTTTACATAACAATTCAGGAGGAAAAATCACAATGAGTTTAAAATCAACAAACAACATAGAAACAAATAAGCACGAAGTAGTAGTAGAGGTTTCTGCTGAAGTATTTAACAAGGCTGTAAACGCTGTTTACCGTAGAGAAGTTAAGAAGATTAACATTCCTGGCTTCCGTAAGGGTAAGGCTCCAAAGGCTATCATCGAGAAGATGTATGGCGAAGAGGTATTCTTCGAGGATGCTATCGAGGCTGTATATCCAGAGGCTCTTGGCGATGCTGTTGAAGAGGCTAAGCTAGAAGTTGTAGGCGTTGAGAACGTATCTGTAGAAGAAGCTGGCAAAAATGGTCTTACATTCAAGGCTATCGTAATCGTTAAGCCAGAGGTTGCTATCAACGACTATGCAGGTATTAAGATTGTTGCTAAGCCAACAGAGGTTACAGATGAGCTAATCGATGCTGAAATCGAGAAAATCAGAGACAGAAACAGCAGACTTGTAACTGTTGAGGACAGAGCTGCTGAGAATGGTGATATCACAGTAATCGACTTTGAGGGCTTTGTTGATGGTGTTGCATTTGATGGTGGTAAGGCTGAGAACTTCAACCTAACACTAGGCAGTGGTCAGTTTATCCCAGGCTTCGAGGATCAGATCGTAGGTAAGAGCGTTGGCGAGGAGTTTACAATTGATGTAACATTCCCAGAGGAGTATCAGGCAGAGGAGCTTGCTGGTAAGGCTGCTCAGTTTAAGATTAAGCTACACGAGATTAAGGCTAAGGAGCTACCAGAGGTAGACGACGAATTCGTTAAGGATGTAAGCGACAAAGAGACTCTTGACGAGTACAAGGAAGACCTAAAGAAGGAAATCGCTGAAAGACTACAGAACGAGTCAGAAGAGGATACAGAGAGACAGATTATCGAAATCCTATGTGACAAGCTAGAGGCTGATGTTCCTGAGGTTATGTACACAAACAAGGTTAACGATATGATTCGTGAGTTCGATATGCGTTTGCGTTCACAGGGTATGGATATGAAAACATACCTAGAGTACACAGGTATGGACATCAACACAATCAGCGAGTCTTACAAGCCACAGGCTGAAAAGAGAGTTAAGCTAAGACTAGCTCTAGAGAAGATTGCTGAGCTAGAGGGCTT
>JAXJJE010000418.1:0-9860 GCA_036298405.1 Acutalibacteraceae bacterium | reverse complement strand
CATTGTCTACAGCATTATCAACCACATTGTTTACAACTCTGCGTACAGTTGATTTTAATAGTGAATCGAAAAATCCCATAATACTAATACCTCCGAGTATTTATATATTAAGAAAAATATAGCATATATAGCTTTGCTTGTCAAAGCCTTATACTATTTTATTTTTTATTTCTTTTTTCTTTATACCATTTCGTTTTGCTTGTGGTGCCCAGTTCATATTTCCAGCAAGCATATACATTCTTCTCGAAAATCCAGTAGGCTTTACAATTGTATTTTCTATTGCTGTCTGATTTGATATATGTGTTGCCATTTCCTTTAATGCAGTACCAAGCATTTTGTTAGGCCCTTTATTAATAGGCACACTATTAAGACCACCAAGCATTTCTCCAGCACCTATAGAGATGGCACCACTGTATGTAAAATTCATTTTTTTACACCAGTTTTCGGTTATCTTCAAAAGTAATTCTGCTTGTTCCCCCTCGTAAAAACCAAGGTTAGTAACCACATATACTCTTAGCTTGTCTATGGTAGCTTTGTGGTTTTGATGAAGCTTTTCCATCAGCTCAATAACCTGTGCTGGTGCTCCGTCAACATATAAAGGCATACCTAAAACCAAGGTGTCTGCATTTTTAAGCTCCTGTGCAAAGTCATCGGTGTTTTTTATGCTGATAAGATTTTTCCTTTTACAAGGCAACGAAAGAAATTTCTCAAGATGGTTTAAAAAATAGTTAGAATTGCTTTTTTCTCCACGAAAGCTACAGTTTAATAATATTACCATTTTATTACCTCCTTAAGCTTTTTTGCGTTATCTGTAAACGTAACCTCAACTACCTCACCATTAAAATTAAGTGCATTTGCATTTACTAATGCTTCTGCCGTTTTCTTCTCTGCCTCAGTAATATCATCGCCATAAAAATATACTTTTATTTTAAGCTTGTTTTCATAACGTGAACAATGGTGCATTTCTCCATCTCTTATTTCAAAATAAGGCAGTACATAAGAAATAGACCTGTCAAACACATTTTTTATAAAAGAGCTGAAACTACCAAATGAGCATTTGCTGATAACAATTAATTCATCTGTTGCCCCAAGCTTTTTACCCATATTTTTATAATCATCATTTATTATGCATACACCAGGAGTTTTTACCCAACATCCAAAGCAACCAACGCATTTTTTTATTTTACCATTATTTCCAATAATATCAGCAGTCGCAGGAAAGTCTGGATAATCTTCTGTTAAATCGTGAATTATAAGCATTTTATTTCTCCTTTACAGATATTCTATATAAGCGAATGGATTGAATAAAGCTTTTAGCTCTCTTGCAGAGGCAGTAATATCATCACTGCCTATTACTGCAGACATTACAGCCACACCATTAATGCCACTACCATTTAAAAGATTTATATTATTGCGTATTATTCCTCCGGTTGCAATCATTGGTATTTTAATTGCACTGCGAATTTCTTTTAAAGTATCAATTGTAACTGGTTTTGTGTGGTTTTTATTGGTTGTGCAGAATAAATTGCCTACACTGATATAGTCGGCACAATTAAGCTCAGCCTTAATTGCTGTTTGCAAATCGCTTACAGACACACCTATTATTTTTTCGTTGCCAATTATCGCTCTGGCAATATCAGCAGGTAAATCCTTTTGTCCTAAATGTACACCGTCAGCATCTACAGCTGCTGCTATGTCTAGTCTGTCATTTATAATTAAAGGTACATCGTAATATGCAGTGATACGCTTAATAGAAAGTGCCAGATCATAAAATTCCTTAGTGCTACAGTGCTTTTCTCTAAGCTGAATAACCGTACATCCACCCTTAATGGCATCATTTACAGCCTGCTCAAGTGTAGGTGCTGTCATAAGCCTTCTGTCTGTACATAAATATAGTGAATAATCTGCATTTTCTTTGTTCATTGTGATTGTCCTATTACTTTATTTTTTGAAGTAAAATTTATTTTACTGAATTTTACTCTTACATTATATTTTATCACAACAGCTATATGGTTTCAATTATTAAACTGTTAAAATATATCGCTTATTATCTTTTGTTGACACAATAATTTTGTAGTGGTAAAATTTGTTTATTAAAATTATATAGGAGTGTTTATAATGGATAGAATTATTTCTAACCTGTTGGTATATGGTGATATGCCCAAGGATTCAATACTGATGGGCTTAAATGATATTTTTGCAACCTTTAGAGCTGGAGAGTATTCAGAAAGCAAACTAAAGGCACAGATATTTACTCAGATAAAAAATCTTCTGATTTTAGCAACAAACTATGGTTTTAATAATAATCTTTGGCATAATTATCTTGCTTTTATTCTTATTACAAACGAAAATCCATTTAGCCTGACCTGCGAAAAGGTAGGTGCAAATCACGGCAGTGTAAATTATTTTGCTCGCAATGATTTTTCTGCATTTAAACAGCTATTTGATTATGATTTTACAGAAATTGAAACAGCACTGAATATAGACTGCTTTTCAAGAATATCTGATTACATTGCAATTGAGAAGAAAGAGCTTATGTATAATAAGAATGTAAGCGAAAAGGTACAGGCACTAACCCTAAAGCTAGAGGCAACACAGAATACTGATGAGTTTTTTGATGTTGTAACAGGCTTTTATAAGGCGTATGGTGTGGGTATGTTCGGTCTGAACAAGGCATTCAGAATAGCAAGCAGTGATGGCTGTAAAGTAGAATTTAAGGCTATTAATAATATGGACAGGGTTATGCTTGACGATTTAATAGGCTACGAAAAGCAAAAGCAAATGCTTGTAGAGAATACAAAGGCTTTTGTAGAGGGTCGCAAAGCCAATAATGCTCTTTTATTCGGTGACAGTGGCACAGGTAAATCTACCAGCATTAAGGCTATAGTAAACGAATTTTATCCTGACGGACTTCGTATGATAGAAATATACAAGCACCAGTTCAAAGACCTATCAAATGTTATCTCTCAGATTAAAAACAGAAATTATAAGTTTATAATATATATGGATGACCTATCATTTGAAGAGTTCGAAATAGAATATAAGTTCCTTAAAGCAGTAATTGAGGGTGGTGTAGAAACAAAGCCAGATAATATACTGATTTATGCTACCTCAAATAGAAGACATCTGATAAAAGAAAACTGGAAAGATAAAAACGATATGGAATTCAGTGGTGGCTTACACCGTTCAGACACTATCGAAGAGAAAATGTCGTTGGTAAATCGTTTTGGTTGTATGATAAACTATTCAAAGCCAACACGTGACCAATATTTGAATATAGTTATTAAGCTTGCAGAAAAAGTACAACTAAATATTCCAGAGGATGAGCTTATTTTTGGTGCAAAGCAATGGGAGATGTACCATGGTGGTATTTCAGGCAGAACAGCACAGCAATATATCAACCACCTTATGGGTGTAAAAACAGAATAATTCAGCAAACAGCAGGTAATTACGCCTGCTGTTTTTTGCACAAATAGTTGCATATGATATAATACTAGAAATAATTTTTAACGTAAATTTCCTGTTAGTTTTTAAAATAGACAAATTTTATTAATATTTTATCTGTAAAATACTCTTGTATCAAATGTGGTTATTACATATTTTGAATTCTATCTATAATGTAAAAAAATAAGTATAATTTCTGTGAAAAAAAGTATAATCATAAATTAATATTAGAAAAAATTGAATTAATATCGTTAATAAGTATTGAATATTTATAAACTTTGTAGTAAAATACTATTGATTAATTGTATTATATAGTAGGGGTGATACTGTGCAAATTAATAAGGTGGATATCGACGTACGTAATGTTGTCGGTGATAGGGTTGAACAATTAAGAAAACAAAAGGGTTTAACTCAAAAGGATTTAACTATAGAGCTTTCTAAGAAAGGGGTGTCAATTTCACCATCAGGATTGTCAAAGATTGAAAAGAAAATAAGAAAAGTAACAGATATAGAGGTTGTAGCATTAGCAGAGGCATTAGATGTATCTGTTAATTATTTGCTAGATTCAAATGAATAAAAATAAAAGAGACTATTTTGCATAGTCTCTTTTTTATTAGTATAATATTAAGTGTAGTAATATCATAATTATTACTGTAAATACATAACGGGGCTGTAATTTCTACAGCCCCCGTTTTATTTTAAAGCATATATTCCTCTACAATTTTAGCAACACCGTCTTCGTCATTAGTTACAGTGATAAGATTAGCAGCAGCCTTAACCTCGTCTACAGCATTACCCATAGCAACACCAAGACCAGCGTACTGTATCATTGTAATATCGTTATAGCCGTCACCACAAGCAATACATTGCTCACTTGTAAGCCCAAGCTTGCTAAGCAATACATCAATAGATTTTGCCTTATCAACACCAAGTGGCACAAGCTCTAAGAAAAATTCCTCAGACCTGAATACACCAATAACACCCTTGTATCTCTCGCTGAAAAGCTTCTCAAGTCTTAGAATTTCGTCAGGATCACCTGCAAGCAAAAGCTTGTTTATATCAAATGTTACATACTCAGCAAAGTTTTCTACAAATTTTGCTTCCATACCAACAATTCTGGATTCTATATCAGAATATTTATTAAGTGCGTTACCCTCAATAATCTTATCGCCCTCATAGGTGTTTATTGTAACATTTGTATTCTTTAGCTCTTCACATATTTCTGGTATCAGCTCGTTTGGAAAATACTTGCTGTACATAACCTCGTTTGTGCTTGCATTTATAACAGCACCACCATTATATGCAAGAATATAGCCACCAAAATCATTCAAATGCAATGTTTTAGCATGGCCTAATATACCTTGTATTGGTCTGCCAGACGCAAGAGCAACCTTTTTGCCAAGCTTCTGTAGATTAAGCAGTGTTGACAAGGTATGTTCAGTTATAACCTTTTTTGAATTAACAAGTGTACCGTCAATGTCTAAAATAATTATTTCGTAGCTCATATTATTTTCCTTACTATTGTACTTATTTCCCTATAAATAGGCATATGTATACTTTAATATAAGTAAAAGTAAAGGTCAATACAGATAAACTGCTGTTGTTTTAAATTTGTAAGAATAGATTATTTTTCACATAAGAAATAAAGTTTTTTATTGAAATTTACGCCTGTAGATTTGTTATATGCTATAAATTTGCTTGCGTATTATTGTGCATTATTACTTTGCTGCTTTAATAAAATAGAGAAAATTTTAATTTGTAACAGATATAAATTTGTAGTATAATAAAGAAAAAACAAGGGCAGAGGTAAATATGACAATTCAACAGCTAAAATATGTAATAAAGGTTGCAGAGTGTGGCTCAATTTCAGAGGCTTCAAAACAGCTTTTTATATCACAGCCAAGCTTATCGTCAGCTATTAAAGAGCTAGAAAGCGAATATGGTATCGAAATTTTTAACAGAACAACAAAGGGAATTTCACTATCGTCAGACGGTACAGAATTTTTATCATATGCAAGGCAGGTAATAGAGCAAACACAGCTTATGGAGCGACGTTATAAGGATAAAAAGCAACAAAAACAGCTTTGCTCAGTTTCTACACAGCACTACGCTTTTGCAGTAAATGCCTTTGTAAAGCTTATTTCTGCACTTAATACTGATGAATATGAATTTACACTCCGAGAGACTCGCACATACGAAATAATAGATGATGTTGCAAATTTCAGAAGTGAGCTGGGTATTATTTATCTTAGTAACTTTAACCAAAAGGTAATTCAAAAGCTTATAAAGGATAATAACCTTCTATTTAAACCACTATTTATTGCCGAGCCACACGTTTTTTTAAGCACCAAGCACCCACTTGCAGGTAAAGCTATAATACAGCCAGAAGAGCTGGATGATTATCCTTTTTTAACCTTCGAGCAGGGTACATACAACTCTTTCTATTTTTCAGAAGAAATGTTTGTTAAAGAAACACACAAAAAGGTTATCCACGTAAGCGACAGAGCCACACTGTTTAATCTTCTTATAGGCTTAAACGGATATACTATCTGCTCGGGTGTATTAAACAGTAATCTAAATGGAAATAATATATCCTCTGTACGCTTGAATACAGCAGAAAAAATGACAGTAGGCTTTATACAGAATAAAAAAATAAAGCTAAGCAATATGTCGCTGGAATATATAGAGCACCTCAAAGAGCTTATAAAAGCAGACGGCTTTGAAATATTATAATAAAGCTAAGTACCATTAAAATACTACCAAGTGTTTAATGGTACTTTTTTATATAGATTACATAATCAAAGCTGTTCGTTCATATATATTTATAACCGTATAGGAGGTTATAAATATGCTAACAGCACTTACAATTAAGGATTATTCCGTCAGAAAAAGTCGTTTAAAATTGTTTAAAAGAGATAAAACTAATCTTGAGGTTGTAGAATACAACGGTGTAAGAATTGTACATATAATTTACAGCAAATATAATAAAAATATTAATTGGGATAAAATCAGAGAGCTTGCAGGCAACGAGAAAAATAATATACTATGCAGTGCCGATATTGCTATACCTAAAAACTGTGGTATAAAAAGATATTCAACCAACAGCTTGAAAGAAAGAATATCAGAAAATACAGCACTGGAGGTTATAAAAAGGTGCTCCGAGAATTTTGCTGGCTTAAAGGTTGGCTTATATGACCCAAATGCAAATAAAAAGGACTTAATACCAGCTCTTATAAAATATACCGACAATATAACAGTTGTCACAAATGCTACAGATGAATATTATCATATCTATAAGCAGACAATAGCAGACACAGGTGCTGTATTAATGCTAAAGCAGAGTGTAGCTGCCTTTAAGGGCTGTAATATAGTAATAGCTCCAGAAAAAATAAAGGTGCAATTACCCGTTGATGATACAACTATAGTTTTTACCTCAGCAAAGCCAGCAATATGCCAATCTGGCAGAGTTTTTACATCGTATGTTGTAATCTTAAACGAAAGCTACAAAGAGATAAAGCCACATTCATTAAGTGACGAATATTTTGCTCAGGCATTATACGACAAGGGCAAGCAATACAGACTAGGCTCACTATTGCCGATTTTATGTATATCAGAGGCTATTAATTCTACAATAGACGAGATAAGCAGATTTGTATTACAGCAAATAAATAATAATTACTAAAATTGAATAAACTCTGAATATCATACCTAAACTAATGTAAGCTAAGCAATTATAAATTAACCTATGCAGGTAATTGCTTATAAATATTAGTTTAAGGAGAATAAAAATGGCATATTTGCAGATTTGTAAGGTAATAGGCAGAGAAATTTTAGATTCACGAGGCAACCCAACGGTAGAAGCAGAGGTACATCTTGCTTGTGGTGCTATAGGCAAGGGTGCAGCTCCAAGTGGTGCCTCAACAGGCGAATTTGAAGCATTAGAGCTTCGTGACGGTGGCACAAGATATATGGGTAAGGGTGTAACTAAGGCTGTGGATAATATAAACACAGCAATAAACAGTGCGATTTACGGAATGAATGCAGCTGACATTTATGCAATAGATGAAGCTATGAAGAAGGTAGATGGCACAGATGATAAATCAAATTTAGGTGCAAATGCAATTTTGGCTGTTTCAATAGCAACAGCAAGGGCAGCCTCAAAAGCACTTAATATTCCTTTGTATAAATTTCTCGGTGGAGTATCTGGCAACAGATTACCTGTGCCTATGATGAATATTCTAAACGGTGGTGCTCACGCAAGTAATACTGTAGATATTCAGGAATTTATGATTATGCCTGTTGGTGCAGCTTCATTTAAAGAAGGGTTAAGATGGTGTGCCGAGGTTTTCCATTCGCTTGCAAAGCTTTTAAAATCAAAGGGTCTTGCAACATCAGTAGGTGATGAGGGTGGCTTTGCACCAAACCTGAAAAATGATGAAGAGGCTATAGAGTATATACTACAAGCCATAGCAATGGCAGGCTATAAGCCAAAGGATGATTTTATGATTGCAATTGATGCAGCGTCAAGCGAGTGGAAGGGTATTACAAAGGGAGAATATGTAATGCCTAAATCAGGTAAAAAATATACAAGTGACGAGCTTGTTGATTACTGGGAAACCCTTGTGCAGAAATATCCTATCATCTCTATAGAAGACGCACTTGATGAAGAGGACTGGAAGGGCTGGAAAAAGCTTACAGAAAGACTTGGCAACAGGGTACAGCTTGTTGGTGACGATTTATTTGTAACAAATACAGAGCGTTTAAAAAAAGGAATACAAAGCTGTTGTGGCAATTCAATCCTTATAAAGCTTAACCAGATTGGAACGGTGTCAGAAACACTAGAGGCTATCAAAATGGCACATAAGGCAGGCTATACAGCAATTTCTTCACATCGCTCAGGAGAAACAGAAGACACCACAATAGCTGACCTTGCTGTAGCGTTAAATACCTGTCAAATAAAAACAGGTGCTCCAAGCAGAACAGAGCGTGTAGCAAAGTATAACCGACTCTTGAAAATAGAAGAGGAGCTTTCACACTCAGCTGTTTATCCTAAAATGAACGCATTTAATGTTAATCTAAATTGAAGTGAATAAATATTTTAATTAATTTTTATTAAGATAAATAACTGCTGCAGGCAAAAAACACATATTGTTAGTAATATCTCTTGACAATATGCTCTATAAAATGCTTTGCAGTAGTTTTTTTATGCTAGAGTCTTGACAATATTACTGCTTTATATGTATAATTAACTAGAATACGCTATTTGTTTTTATATGAGCATAGCAAGAAATATTATAGCAAAAATATTTCTGATGGTTATGTAAAAGCAAAATGCAAATTTACATATTATCGTGTAATAAAGGATTACATATATAATCAAGATTTTAAATATTTATAATATATATCGGAGGAAGAAAATGGATAAAAAATTAATTCTGGTTACTTCACCACCTGCTTGTGGTAAAACACATATTTCAAAGGAGCTTTCAAAAGAGCTAAAAAATATAGTATATCTTGACAAGGATACTCTTATTCCACTGTCAAAGCAAATTTTTGTTGTTGCTAATCAGCCTTACAACAGAAGCAGTGACTTTTTTGAAGAGCATATCCGTGACTATGAGTACGAGTGCGTTATAGATCTTGCTTTAGATGCTCTTGATTACAACGATATGGTTCTGATAAATGCACCATTTACAAGAGAAATAAGAGATATGGAATATATCAACAACCTAAGAGCAATGCTTGCTAAAAAGGGTGCAAAGCTTGTTGTGATTTGGGTACAAACATCACCAGAGATTGTTCATCAGCGTATGATAGCAAGAAATTCAGATCGTGACACCTGGAAGCTTGCAAACTGGGACGAATATATTGCAGGCTGTAACTTCTCTATTCCAGAAAATCTGAACAACCCTAACATCAAAGATGATTTATTGATTTTCAAAAATGATAATAGCAGAGAATTTGAAGAGTCAATGAAAAATATCGTATCAATTCTAAAAGAAACAGTGTAACCTTGTTTCAATAACGTTATAAAAAATTCTATAGAATAAAATCGAGGAATTGTTATGAAAAAGAAGTTAGTATTGGCTGTAATCCTATCAATGCTAGCAGTTACATCTACAGGCTGTGGGATAGTGCTTGAACTTATTGAAAGCTTTGATTCTATCGTTTCAAATACAGCAGATATAGCTGATGAAAAAGATAACGATAAAGACAAAGCTAATGACGATAAGTATAACAATAAAGAAAGCAAAAAGGATAAAGAGTCTTTGTCAGATATATTTAGTTTTGATGATGATATCGACAAAGAAAATCCAACAGAAGATATAACAGAAGCATCAGAGGCTATTACCGAAAACATAACAGAAGCTACAACAGAAGTAACACCTGCAGAGATTGAAAAATCAACAGAGCTT
>JAXJJE010000417.1:0-9808 GCA_036298405.1 Acutalibacteraceae bacterium | reverse complement strand
CCAGCAAAAAATGAGGCTATGGCTATCCACACCCAGCTCACGCTGTCACCATTCTAAAACCTGCCCAAAGCATTAAAAGAGCAAACAGCTTTTTAATAAAGGCAGGCTTTACCTTTTTTAGAAGATATATTCCTAAAACAGCACCCAACAAACCACCCCATAGATATGGTATAGCGTCACTTATTTTTACGCTTTTATTAAGTATATAGCTTACAGCACTTGCAATACTCATAGGAAGAATAATAGAAATTGATGTTGCGTGTGCCTCTTTTAATTCCATTTGTTTTTTCAGCACAGGCACAGCTATCATTCCACCACCAGCACCTAGTAATCCATTTAAGAATCCTATAATTGAACCAAAAAATAGATTTTTTATCACTTTTGTTTTCTTCATAATAAAACGCACCTATTTAACTCGTATATCACTATTAACAATATACACACCATTTTTCACCATTTGTGACCAATCTTCTATCTTTGAATATTCTTTGTAATCAGATTGACGTAGAGTTTTACCCATATAGAAAATATCGCTACCCCTTGCTTTACATTCATTCAGTGATTTTTTGATAATTGCGTTAATTCGTTCCTCAATCTTTTCCTCTGCCTTTTCATCAGCCCTTGTATATTCGTATATTGTGGCTTCACCCTTTATTGTTACATCACAATATAGTTTATTATTCTTTACCGACACATCCATATGATTATCGTCATATTTAAGGGCAAAGCTTTTATTTTTTCCACCAAGTGGTATCACCTCTGCCGAGATATCCGATTCACCTCTTAACAGCATAACCCCCATCGTCTGTGTACCATCAAGCTTGTAGCTGATAGTATCATCATCAAAAACTGCAACACCACTATATTTTAACTTGTCACCCTCAATAGCAAGCAAGCCTGTACACGCACTTGAGGTTTCGTTTAGCATATCAGCGATAAATTTATACATAGGCATAGTAAGAGCTCTACCTGTGGTATTCTTGCTTTCTGCTAAATCCTCTATCAGCTGTGGAGTAATATCTTTAACACTCATAAGCTTACGTGCATTTTCTCCGCCAGCAATTACATTTACAGACGGACTGCATTGATAGTAGCCAGCAAAAAATTCAAGTGCCTCTTTTACGCCTTGCTTACATAGGCTATCACCTAATAAAACAAATAGATTGTGACTGTAAAGTGGCTCTAGTCCGTTTTGGCTGACAATATTTGTTACTGCCTCTGTTATAGTTCTGCCTTTACCAGTTAACAGCTTGTTTGGAGTGTCTTTATTGGTTTCATCTGTATTCATATACATAACGGTGATTATATAATTTTTATCACTAAAATCTACACCCATACCCTGTATAACCATTCTTTCGTTAAGCTGTTTGCTTGTACAGCCCTGTGGTACAAACATAAAAACAATCATACTAATTACTGCTAAAAGCTTTTTCAACTTAACCACCCTTAATTTTAAATTTATTAATTACTGCAAAAATTAACGGAATAACCACACCTGTCAACAATGTAATAATGAGCATTACATTGTTACTGAACAAAACACTGAATAAACCATCGGTAGATGAAATACCAACCGAAGCACCTAACACAAGCACACCACATATCAATATTGACCATTTAGAGATTTTATCGTTAAATATTCTTTTTACGCAAGCAGATAGCAAATACATAAAAAGTGATGTTTTTACAAATAAGCCAGCTGTCCAGACCCCTAAAAATATACCGTCAAGTCTTTTTGTTACACCAAGTGACGCAAGTGCTGTGATTGAATAAACAGGGAAGATTTGTGTTTCGAGATAATCACCTAAAACGCTTATTATTATAAATATAAGCAGTGCTGTAGATAGATAAACTGCTACACTCCACCATATTACACCTTTTTTCATATTACCTGTTGCAAAGGGTAAAAGTATTGCCAGTGCTGGAATACACGCATTTTTAGATAGCATATTAAGTGTAATTTCTAAAACTTTTGATGTGTGATTTACTGTTATTGGCTCTAAATTTAACAAATCGGCTGTTGGTAGCAATGCACATATTAGTATTATCAAAGCCACTACTACAAAGAAAAATATAATTGTAGACGCTCTGCCAAGTGCCTCTATGCCCTTATAGGCTCCGTACATTGACGCCACTACAACTGCAAGTGATAAAACAAATGACGAAGAAGTAGGATTAACAACATTTGTGACCATAATATTAAATTGAGATAATGTATTTATAAGCACCCATAGAAAATACAAGCCATATATAACAGCAACGATTGCACCCCATTTTTTTAATAGCAGATAGCTATTATCAGTTACTGTACGTCCATTATTTGTTTTAAACATAAGCAATATTGGCACAGCCATAAGAAGTGTTCCTATAAGTGCCACAAATGCAGAAATCATACCAAATCTAAGTGAAGCTGTATCTGCATTATAGCTACTGTAGGTAACATTTATAACCATTCTGCTTATATACAGCATTACAAAAAGCTGAAAAACAGAAACACGCACAAACGGTTTCATTCTTAACACTTCCTTTTATCTATTAAAAAATGTTATCAAATTGTGGTAGCATTGAATAGATTATAATTTTTAACGAATCCTTTGCACTTGCACATTCTATCGGGAAACGTTCCTTCTGATATTTAAGAGTAACCTCAGCTGTAGCTATACGCTCGGCTACCTCGTCGGTATTATCGTGTATTAAAAATGCATTCATAAACTTTGTATTATCTTCCCATATTTTGTCTGCTGTTTTTATGTTTTTCTCTGCTTTTTCGATTTCTCCGTTGTTATACTGCTCTACTGCTGAATCCAGCCTGCTTATAACCTGCTTTGATATATTATTTATATATACTGTTTCGAAAATTGATAGTGATATAAGCAACAAAAAAATCACTATGGCAGTTACTATTCTTTTCATTCTATCGTTCCTTTTTGATTATATTATAACTACGCTCAGAATTTACCGTCATAATAAAAACATCCTTTATGGTAACATTATTCTTTTTAAGAATTTTATTAACCCAGCTTTGTGTAATACCAAAAATCGACATTGAACCCTCTGCAATTTCTCCATCGCTTATTATAACAACCTCAAACTCATCACCTAAATCTGTTATTTTCATTTGTTCAGCTGTAACATTTTCTTTTTCTGGCTTTTTCAGTACACTTAATTTTCCGTTAGTTTCTAAAATTGCATATTTAACATCAGCAATCGTAAACACTCCAGCTTGTCTTAATTGCTCCATAAGATCCTCTGTGCTTATACGCAATACCCTCATTTTATTTTGGTCAAGTGTTCCATTATTAATTAGTATTTGTGGCTTACCACAAATTAAGCTTCTGAACGAGCTATTTTTAAGCATTACCCAACTTAATATAACCTCACAGGCTACCAAAAGCAAAATCGGCACAACACCACTTAACAACGGCAAAGATGTATCTTGCATTGGGATAACAGCTATATTTGAAATAAGCAAGGTTACAACAAGCTCGCTTGTTTGCAAATCGCTTATCTGTCTTTTGCCCATTATTCGCATCATTATCAAAACAACTACATAAAGCACTATGGTTCTTATTAAAGAAATAGTCAATGCTACCACCTCCATTTCTTTTACTATTTTGTTCCTTAGTTATATAAATATACATTATTAATTAAAATACTGGTAAAGCTATTAATACTAATCTATAAAGGAATGATATTATGAACAGTATTACAAAGTATTTTAAAAGCTACTTTTACGCTGATAAAAAAAATCCTATAACGACAACGCAATATACCCATATTACAGATAATCTTGATAAAAACATAAACTATTTAAAGGATAAGTTTAATGGCTCTGCTGACTTTACAGTTAGATATCTTACTGTAAATAATGTAAGGTGTGGCATTATAACAATGGAAGGTATGTGTAATAAAGATACACTTTCTCTTACTGTGCTTAACCCGTTATTAACACAAAGCTACCCACCTGTTGAAAAAATGGAGCTTTTTTTATACATTGAAAAATCTGTACTTGCTTCGTCAGAAATTTCAAGAGTTTATGTTTATGAAAAAATAATGCAGTTTATGATGTCTGGCTTCGCAATATTATTTATAGATGGCTGTAGCACTGCTTTATCTATAGGTGCTCAGGGCTTTAGCTTCAGAAGTGTATCGGAGCCTGAAAGTGAAGCATCAGAGCGTGGTAGTAAAGAGGGGCTTGTAGAGCCACTTAGAATCAATATGACACTAATACGCAGACGAATTAAAAACCCTGATTTAAAATTTGAAACTATGACATTAGGTGGAGTAAGCAAAACTGATATTTGTCTTTGCTACCTTACAAATGCAGTAAGTGATTCTATACTAGAAAAGCTGAGAAACAAGCTTAAAGATACAGACCTTGATACATTGCTTGCCAGTGGTTATCTTGTTAGCTACTTAGAAGATGAAAACGACCATTCTATATTCAGTGGCATTGGCGTAACAGAACGCCCAGATACCGTAAGTGGTAAAATAAACGAGGGCAGAATAGCCATACTCATTGACGGTACGCCATCTGCCCTTATAATTCCATATTTATTTGTAGAAAATTTTCAAACAATGGGAGATTACTCTTACCAGCCATACTACGCAACATTAATAAGAATAATGAAGTATATATGTTTTTTTATTGCCTCTTTACTACCTGGACTATATACAGCATTTGCGTTATTTAACCCCGAGCTTTTTCCAGAACAAATATTAAACAAGGTTGCAACATCTATAGGCAGTACCCCCTTTGGACTTATAACCGAGCTTTTACTTGTATTATTTATGTACGAAATTATGCGAGAAGCCGGCTTGCGTTTGCCCAAAACACTTGGACACGCTGTAAGTATTGTGGGTGCCTTGGTAATTGGTGATACAGCTGTAAGTGCAGGCTTAATAGGTGCACCAACGCTTTTAATTGTAGCCCTAACAGCCATTGCTTCGTATGTAATACCTACACTCTATCCTCAAATGTGTGTGCTTAGGGTTATTTTTATTTTTGCAGGAGGCTTTTTTGGCATATGGGGTATTGTTTTGCTTTTTTGCGTAGTAGCTGTTAATATGTGTGGTAAGTCTGTTTTGGGTGTACCATACACAATGCCACTTGCACCGTTTAAATTATTTGGTATGAGAGATGTTGCTATAAGAGCCGATTGGAAATTGCTTAATCAAGAAAGAAATTTAATAAGAGATAGAAAGCAAGATTGTTAATTAATCGAAAAGAAACTGTCGTACTTTTGATATACCCCCTTAAAGTAGACACTTAAAAAAAACAAAAAGTTTTCATACTAAACACCATTTAAAATCAGGAAAAGAATTTTGAGCAGATTTTGTGCTGAACGAATACTAACCCACAGCAAGGCTGTCGCCTTTAAAGGACGCAGTATGAAGTGCAGTGAAAAATCTGCCGAAAGGATTCTTTATTTTAAAAGGTGTTTAGTATCACATACAAAACGCCCTATATCAGTTTATGTGCTGATATAGGGCATTTCATTTTTTGTATAGTATTATTTAACCTATAATTAAATTCTAGAACCTGTACTCCAAATATCAAAAGGCTTATACTATTTTGTAATTCTTATTGTACATAAATCAACGGCAAATACCTCAACCACCAAATAATATATATAGTAATCATAACAACGATTACAAATAATGGTTATCAAACTGAAATATGTATTTAAGTTAAATACTCGTAATCTGAATAATCAACAGTACCCTTAATTTTTTCTAAGGAACCTTCTACAATCTCTTTAACCATAAGACATTCTACAGACGGTATTCCAATTTTAGTGCCAGCAACTATTCCATAATTGCAAGAGGTTTTAAATCCTCTTGGGTTATAGTTCTGAGGGTTACCCTCTACAATTACTGCTTCATACCCCATTTTAATTGCTATTGCAAAGCCTTCTTCTATAAGCTCTTTTGAAATATGCTGTCTTTGTAGCTTTGTTTCTACAGCAACTGGTGAAAGTAACAGTAATTGATTTTCGTATTTACCTTCTAAATGGAATTTTGAAAACATAGCATATCCAATTACACAATCATTCTCATCAACCATAACTAATTCTAATTCTGGCACATAGAATCTTTTACTTCTTATTTCTTCAACAAGTGAGCGTACTATTTTTCCTGATTTCTCACCCTCAGAGTCGGTAAATACTCTTTCTACCAAATCTAAAGACTCATTTAAGTATTGAGGTGCTGCACATTTTATTATTCTGTTCATATAAATCTCTCCTTAATATAGTGTAATGTTTTTTGCCAATAATATATCCATAGCTTTTCATCTCAATCACACCTCTCTGAATTCAAATTTTCACTGAAATTTTCGTCAGCGATAACATTATACATCTTAAATGCTGTAAATTCAATATAAAGACAAGAAAACCATTTTTCTGTACTACTATTCTACTATTTTAAAATCATTATCAAATGTATAATCATAGAGAGCACTGCATTTTTCACACAAGTAAGGATAAGCCTAACAGCCATTCACATAAATCTTAGCTTTACAGAATTTGTCTATTACTGATAATTTATCTGCTGTGTGGTGTAATTACTCTATATTTTTAAATTTGTATTGCTAATAACGAACTAAAATGTTACTATAGTATTACAAAATTTTTTCAGGAGAGATATTATGAGTATATTTAAACGTCTTTTTTCTGCATTTACATCATCTGTTGAAAATACAGTATCTAAACCAGCAGAACCTACAAGCAACACAAACAATTTTGAAACAAATCCACCAGCAGTTAAAAACAGCACATACATACCTGATAACAATGGTGATGATATGATAAGCAAATATGTTTTTAATGGTGAAATCAAAAGTGGTACTCAGATTATGGTAAAAAATGGCGAGATGGTTGTTGTCATTAAAGACGGCACTATAGTCGATTTGCTTCAAACAGGAGTATATGTTATAGATGACTCAAACGTGTCTAACTTTGCCACTGGTTCTGTTTACACTATCAGTTTAAAAGAAAGTAACGAGATCAAATGGGGTACTACTAACCCAATTTGCTTTACAGATAAACAATATGGTATGCTATCGTTAAGAGCACGTGGAGCCTACTCATATGAAATCTGCGATATTGTAAAGTTTGTTATGGATTATATGAACTGTGGCTGTTCTGTTAACGATTACACAAGAAATCTTTTAATCAATGCTGTTGAAAGAGTAATTTATAGCTATAACGGCAATTCCTATACACAGCTACCACTAGCAAATATCTGCCAGCTTATAGAGGAAGAGCTTAGAACTACAGGTATAAACTTCAGAGTAAAGCTTGATATGATTACCCCTACAGAAGAATCCAAGGCAGCTATCCAACAAGCTATGCAAAATGCAATTTTTAATAATCAGTAAATAGCTATAGCACTTCTATAGAGTACCTCTGTAAAACAGAATGAATAATAAAATAATATAAGCTTAAAAATTCCACCATACTCATTGATATGGTGGAATTTTTATACTGATTTTCCTTAATACTAATACCTGTTTAAACAGTGGAATAGATTGTCACGCAAAATTTGCTCAGAACGAGGACGACGACGCAGGCAAGCTTACGCTTGTCTAGGAGAAGGACGAGGTGCTGAGTAAATGTTGCCGACAAGTTGTCTAGTGTTTAAATAGGTATTATCTACTGTTGAAAACAGAAATATTATTCTCCAAAAAACAAAAAGGCTATCTCACTTACTTTGTGAGACAGCCCTTACAATTTTATAAGAAAGAATTATTTACTTTTATTAGCTACAAGCTTATTCTTTAGATATACAATAGCTGTACCAAGTGCAAGTGTCAACATCATACCTGATACAAGAAGCAATGCAGTATCATCAGATGTGTCAACTGATGAATCACCAAATGTATATCCTGTAGCAGGAGATTTTGCTGAAGTTGAAGTTGGAGCTGTAGCTGTTGAAGTAGCTGTTGTTGAAGATGATGTGTTAGATGAATTGCTTAGTGGTGTTGTTACTGTTGTAGTCTGTGAATCCTGTCTAGCAACTGCAAGCTCAAGAGCCTTTACAAAATCATCTGAAAGCTCACCTGTTACTTGCATATCATAGTTAGCCTGAGCTGTTTTCACTGCAGCAATTGTAGCGTCATCATAAACACCAGTTGCTGTGCTTAAATAACCAAGCTTTACAAGCATAGACTGTACAGCATTGATTTCATCCTTTGTATACTCATCATTATCTGGATTAGCTACTGCTGAATCAGACATTAGTACATTGTACTGCTCTGCAGTAATAAAGCTTTCTGCCTTTTGCTCAGAAGCTTTAAAGTAGCTTTGTAGAGCTTCTAAAGTATTATCATCGAAAATGCCTGTTGCTGTGCCTGTATAATAACCAAGCTCACCAAGTCTTACCTGCATATCAACGATTTCTTTGCAGTTTTCTACATCATTTTCACCATAGTAGATGATACCATCCTCTAGTGGAGTTGGTGGCAATGTTGGAGCCTCTGTTGGAGCCTCTGTTGGAGCCTCTGTTGGAGCTTCTGTAGCTTCCTCAGTTGCTTCCTCAGTTGCATCCTCTGTTGTCTCTTCTGTAGCCTCTTCAGTTACATCCTCTGTTGTTTCTTCCTCAGTTGTAGCATCTTCCTCTGTTGGAGCTTCTGTTACAGCCTCTGTAGGTGCTTCTGTTGGAGCTACTGTAGGAGCCTCTGTTGTACTCTCTACACCTGGCTCTTCATCAGATGGCTCTTCATCAGATGGTTCTTCTGTTGATGTACCTGCTCCATTCTTAGATGGAGCGTTATCACTTTTGATTGCACTCATAAATTCCGGACCAACTATACCGTCAACCTCGATCTTAGCATCCTTCTGGAATTCCTTAACGCAAGCAGCAGTGTATGTGCCGTAGTAGCCTGTGATTTCATCATCGAAATAGCCAATGTCCTTAAGCATTTTCTGAACCTCTTTAACCATTTCACCCTGTGAGCCAATCTTCAAATACTTTGAAGTTGAGCCTGAAGAGATTGATGAATTTGTTGAATAGTCTGTTACCTCATAAGCATCACTTGGTGGTTGTTTATCTGAACGACCTAGTGAGTCAAAAGTATACTTAACATTATCGATTGTTCTTGTTGTGTTCTCGATATACTCGCCATCTTCATAATAGAATGACTCGCCATCAAACTTAACCCAACCATTTTCTGGGTAGCTTACGCCAACAATCTTATACCACTCAACCCAGTTTACGGAATAAAGTGATGCATAAATAATACCCCAGTTTGTACCACGTGCATCTATAGCTTGGTCACTACCAACATAAATACCAACGTGACCAGGCTTGTGTAAACCAAGACCGTGAACATTTGGAATACCATTTGATACATAACCCCAGTCTAAACCTGCTGACTGTGAGCTGGAAAGCATATCTGTACGAATACCACCTACACCATTGTAGCTGTGGATAAGTCCTGAGCAGTCAACTGCACCGTATGAACAACCACCCCATACATATGGCCAGCCCTCGTTATATGCATTAAGTGCATAGGCACAAAGACCAATACCTGTGCTTGTTTCTGCAGACATTGATACTGTACCAACTGTTAGAACCGAGAAGATCATAACAACTGATAATAGTACCGACAGAACTATCTTTCCTTTACTTTGTTTGTGCATTGGATTAAACCTCCTTGAAATTTAGAACAATATCCATTGTTGCAAACAAAAACGGATAAACCGTTTTTTAGTATTTTTGTTACCAAGGATATGTAAAAAGATAATTACAATAATTACAATTGGTAACAATTTAGTTACAGTTTATCATACATTTAAGTAAATTG
>JAXJJE010000416.1:0-2956 GCA_036298405.1 Acutalibacteraceae bacterium | reverse complement strand
CAGCTGAGCTATTCCGCCATCTTTTATTTTGTGTTGCTATTTTGTGTCAGTCAACGTTGATTATTATATCGAATAAGAGCAGTTTTGTCAACACTTTTTTTAAAATTTTTTTATAAATTTTTTAAAAAAATTATAGCAGTAAAAAAATGTTGATTTATAGCCGTTTTTACGCCTTGTATAGCAATACAGCTACAGGCAACAGGGTACTGCTGTTGCCTGTAGGTTGTGCATTAATCCCAGAATAATTCATCCAGAGTTTTTCCAAGTGTTTTGCATATAGCTATGCAAAGGTTTATTGTAGGGTTATAGTCACCCTTTTCTATTGCACTTATTGTTTGTCGTGATACACCCACAGCGTCTGCTAAATCTTGCTGTGACATATCCTTGACTACTCGTGCAGATTTCAGTTTTAGATTTTTCACTCTTATTCGCCTTCCTGTTCAGATTTTTTGTTGATAATAAGTCTGATAAGTATTGTAATCACAATAACAGCAAAAGCTATTGAGGCTACTAAACTCATAAAGTCAAAAGTAAGCAAACCATTCTCGATAATACTACCATCTTTGATTGAAGAAATACCACCGTATCCACTGCATATAGTAGTTATAGAAAATAATACTATAAAGGGTATAGGTGTTTGTTTTAATGCGAAAAATGATTCGTTCCATATGTTGTAAACTGCAAATATAACTAATGCTATATATATTCCTGCATAAAGAGCAGCTGGGGTTGTCATAAAGTCCTTTTCAAACAGTGCTGAAATAACACCGTAGCCTGCTACATAGATCAGGATTGAGAAAAATGCATACTTGAATGCTCGTCCTCGTATCAGCTCCTGGCGTTCGTCAAAGTTACAGCTTTTGTTTTTTGCAAGTTTTGAAACAATAAGTACAAGTGCAAAAATAAATACAATAATAAGAATCGGTAATAAATAGTCGTTCATAATTTGTTCCTCCAATAGTTAAATAAGATTTGTAAAAATTTGTATTTCGGATCCTTGAGCTTAATATATCATATCATTTACATTATGTCAACTATATTTTACATAATTTTAAATTAATTTTACTAAATGCTATTACAGGGTTGTTTCTTGACTCTGTGAATAGCTTTAAAGCCTTTTGAGGGCTTATATGTAAAATATAAAAAATATACTGTAATTTCGCTATGGTTTCCAGATGTTTGTACAGTATTTTTTAGGGCTATTTATTGCTCAAAACAGCGATATGTGTTATTATTTTTATTGAGTAGTATTCTTGCAGAAACTGCATCAGATTGATATGTTGTCACGGTTTTTATACTAATATCTGTTTGAATGGAGATTAGCATTATGGAGGTGATAGCATGAAAATTGGCATAATTGGTGCCGGCAGGGTTGGTACAGCTATAGCTAAATATATAACCCTTAAGGCAACACAGAATAGTACAAAGCATAGTATACAGGGCTTTTACAGCCTGCATTACAGCAATGCTTTGCAGTCAGCCGATTTTTGTAATACAAAGGCTTATAAAAGCCTTGACGAATTAGTAAGGTCAAGCGATACCCTTTTTGTTGCTGTACAAGACAGTGAAATAAGCAATGTGTGGGAGTGCATTGACAAGGATTTAATTAAAAATAAGTTTATTGGTCATTTTAGTGGCTCATTATCATCTGATGTTTTCAGTGGTGCAAAGGCTTACGGGGGGCATTGTGGCAGTATACATCCTATGTATGCATTCAGCGACAGATTTAATTCACACAAGGGCCTAGATAGTGTAGTGCTTACAGCAGAGGGCTGTGATGAATTTTTAAAGGCTGTTGTGCCTGTGTTTGAAGAGTGTGGTAATACTGTTTGTGTTATAGACAAGCAGTATAAAGCGTTGTATCATACTGCTGCGTCTATGGCAAGCAATCATTTAATCGGGTTGCTGTCTGCTGTGGTAGATATGCTTGTGCAGTGTGGCTTTACAGAAGATAACGCCTATAGTCTGCTTAAACCACTTATGGCAGATAATTTAGAAAATGCTTTTAAAAATGGGGTAGAATATGCCCTGACAGGCCCTATAGAAAGAGGCGATATTGCTACTGTAGAAAAGCATTTATCTGCTGTTGATAACGAGCAGGCTGTGCTTTATAAACAGCTTGCAAAAAAGGTAGTAAAGGTTGCACAGCGTAAGAATAACGATGCACAGCTTGCAGAAAAATATGAATATATCGAAAAGGAGCTGCTAAAATGAAAAATACAGTTATAACCTTTCAGCAAAGTAAAGAGCAGGGTAAAAAAATCAGTATGCTTACAGCGTATGATTATTCCACAGCTAAGCTTATGGACGAGTCAGGTATAAATGCTATATTGGTTGGTGACTCACTTGGTAATGTAGTGCTTGGCTATGAGGACACAATTTCGGTAACTATAGAGGATATGATACACCACGGTGTGGCTGTTTCAAGAGGTGCTAAAAATGCAATGGTGGTTATAGATATGCCTTTTATGTCTTACCAGACATCGGTTTATGACGCTGTTGTAAATGCAGGCAGATTGATGAAGGAGGGCAGAGCAAACGCTGTAAAGCTAGAGGGTGGCACAGAGGTTTGTGACCAGATTAAGGCTATTACAAATGCAGGCATACCAGTTATGGCTCATTTAGGTCTTACACCACAGTCTATAAATGCGTTTGGAGGCTTTAAGGTACAGGGTAAATCAGCAGAGGCTGCACAAAGGCTTATAGATGACGCTAAGGCTGTTGAAAAGGCAGGAGCCTTTGCACTTGTGCTTGAATGTGTGCCGGCAAAGCTTGCAGAGTTGATAAGCAAATCAATTAAAATTCCTACCATAGGCATTGGTGCAGGTGCTGGCTGTGACGGTCAGGTGCTTGTGTATCAGGATATGCTTGGAATGTACTCTGACTTTACACCAAAGTTTGTAAAAAAATATGCCGACCTTGGCAGTGTTATGAAGGCTGCCTTTAAGGCTTATAT
>JAXJJE010000415.1:0-6155 GCA_036298405.1 Acutalibacteraceae bacterium | reverse complement strand
GGTATTAGTATAATACTAATCTCTATTAAAAAGTAGACTTCTTCACGGCATATTTTGCACCACACTTCATACTGCGTCCTCGCAAGGCGACAGCCTTGCTGTGGGTCAGTATTCGTTTGGTATAAAATCTGCTCGCAAATTCTTGTCCACTTTTTATTAGAGATTAGTATAAGCTACAATTTATTGGAATTTAATAGCTGGTACACAAAAAAAGCTCCACCCTGAATAAGAGTGGAGCTTTTTAAAATATAAAATTTTAATTATTTCTGGATTTTCTTAAAGCTGTTTGCAATTGCTAACGCAACAGACTCTGACGATGGGCTTTGTCCGTCAGCTGTATCTTCTATTGATATGTAAATATAAAGATTGTCCTTAAGCTTAATTACACCGTAGTAGCTTCCGTAAAGAGAAATGCACTGCATTTCTCCCGAAGGTGTCTCAATTATAAATGTGCCTGTAGAGTCGTCGTTTAGGTTGTCAGGTGAAGCCATTGCTGACCTTAATGTGTCTAACAATTTACCATCAGCTATAGTAACAGAGCCACCTAAATTGTTTTCGTCAGAAATGGCATCTTCCTTATCAGAATTTGTAAAGGCTAAGTGGTAATCGGTTGAAATATCAGAAACAGAATAGAAGCCCTCAGGAAGCTGAAGCTCTAAACTGATAGAGCTGTCTTCTTCAGAGTCTATGGTGTACACGGTGCTGTTCATTGGTATGCTTTTGAAAGATACATTTGATTCTGTAGAAGCTGTGCTTTCGTTAGAGGTATCATTATTTTCAGATTTAGAATATATCAAACCAGCACCAATAGCTAAGCCTGTTGTAAGTATAACCAAAACTGCAACTATAGCCACAAGAGGAGCTATTTTTGGCTTGTAGTGTACTATTTCTGTAGGGTTTACATTTTTCAGGTATTCTCTCTTTATAAAATCCTTTGCATTTGTAGGTGGTGGGTCCATATTCATCGGTCCAGCACTTCTTTTAAAATCCTCGATAATCTGGTTAATTTCAGAGCTTTTATCAGCAGGAATATTACCCTTTGTTATTACACGGCTAGAGGTTACAGTGTAGGTGTGCTTATTACCGTCGTGGCTTTCGGAATATGTATATTGTGGTTTGCCAGTGCTGTTGACAGCCTGCTGTTGCTGTGTGCTGTTGCTTTGAGCCTGCTGTTGATTATTTGCAGAGCTGTTATTATCAAAGCTGTTATTGTCAAAGCTGTTATTATCAAAGCTGTTGTAATTATCAGCATAGCTATTATCAAAGCTGTTATTGTAGCTGTTATTGTCGTAGCTGTTATAATCATTATAGCCATTATAGCCATTATAGCCATTATAGTTATTATCAGGATAATTATTATAGCTGTTATCGTAAAAGCCTTGGCTGTTAAAATTCTCATTAAAATCTGGCTGTGATTGATAATTGCTTGCGTATGAATTATCATTATAGCTGTTATCATTTACGCCAGAGGCTGTGTAGCTTCTGTTTTGCGACTGTGCCTGCTGATATTGCTGGCCTTGATATTGCTGATATTGCTGACCCTGATATGTGTCGTAAAACTGCTGACCCTGATATGTATTGTAAAACTGTTGACCCTGATATGTGTCGTAATTTGGTTGATTAGACTGATACTGCTGTTGATATTGCTGTTGTGCGTAAGGGTCGTAGGTTTGCCCTTGATATTGTTGCTGTGGTAATTGCTGGCCAGGTAATGAGTTATTCTGAATATCTAAATCTAAGCTTTTATTTTTCTTGTTTTTAAGCTTGCCACCACATTTTCTGCAACGATAGGCTTCGTCGTAATTATCAAAGCCACATTTAATACACTTCTTCATCTATAAATAAACTCCTTTGTATGGGTTATTGGTTGTATATATAATATTCTATAACAACGCAAATTAAAGGTCAATATAAGCAGGTTATAAATTGAAATTTGTTTATAAAAAAAGCTCCACCCCTATATAAGAGTGAAGCTTTTTTGTGTTATTTAATTAATTCACCCTGAAATGCAATAATGTCGAATATCTCTTTTAGCTCGTCTGTATATTTATCGTCATAACTACTGAAAGAGATTTCTATACAATCATCGTCACCTACTGGTATAATGCCAGTGTGATGCTCGTATATATCATTATATTTGATAAGTGTCATTCTGCCAATTGATGTTTGGTAATATTGAATTGGTTTCTGTATAGTATAGCCCTGCTTTTCAAGCGTTTTGTCAGAGTAATCCTCGTTTATAAGCTGGTCAGAGGCTTTGTGTATTACCTGAACTGAACCTCTTATAGCTGCTTTATCATCTACACGTTTTTCTAAAAGTATGCCAGAGGTATATTGTGTTGAATTGTTATTATCTTCACCTGTTATTGCCTTTAAAGGGTCCTCGTAGTTCTCTGGAATATTAAATTTAAAAATTGGCTTGTCGGTACCAATGTGTGTTATAGTACATACGTTGTCAGTAAGCTCGATTGTATCGCTGGTGTCAGAGCCGTGTATAGTGTAATCTAAATTTAATTTTATATTTTTGGCAATGTTATGAAAAACTGCATAGGCTTCTTCTTTGTGCTCATCATATATTGCTGATGTGTGCAAATATATGCATTTGTCAGTTCTAAATGGTATTAAGCCATAATAGTTATAACAGCCTGCACCCTCAACAGCAACAATTGTCATATTTCCTTCTGGGGTGTTAATTAATCTTCTCTCATAATTTAAAGTAGAAACATTTTCGTATGAATCAGACAAAGCACTTAGCTCTTTTTCAAGGGGTTTGTCTTTTAGCGAAATAACACCCTCGATAGTTTGGTTTTTATTATCATTGGTGCTTGTGTTGCTTTTATCCTTTGCAAAGCTTATTTGTGTATCATTGGATTTTTCTATATCAACATAGTATCCCTCAGGAAGCTTGAAATCATAGGCGTATCTGTCGTGTTTGTCATTTTTGTCACCGTAAAGAGTGTAGGTTTTTTCAGCTAGCTTTAATGAAATAGGAGCGTCGTTATTTAAGTCAGTGTAAGAGCTTTTATCTATAACACTGCTTTTATAGCCCGTGTCAGAGCTGGTATTAACTCTATTGTACACCATTGTAGCACCAACGGCTGTAGCTGTGGCAACAAGTGCAATTACAGCTATAATAATACCAATTTTAGAGCCTTTCTGCTCAGTATCGACACGACTTGCCGAGCTTCTTTTGTTTTTATTAGCATAGATAGCTTCACCAATTGATTCACGAACCTTACCTGTAACATAATCGCCTACATTTAAAGGTGAGTTGTTCATTTGCATATTATTATTATGCTGTTCAGCAAAGTCAGAAACGATATCTGCAAATTTCAAAAAGGCTTTGTCCTTAAGGTCGTTACTTGAATGTAGGTGCTGACTGTTTTGGGCAACGTGGCTTGAAAATACATTTGCAAACTCGCCAAGGGCTTCTTCAAAATTTTCAGGTGTTTTATGCATATGCCCACCATTTATTACTACACGCTTGGTAGTTGCAGTGTAGGTGTGCTTGTTACCGTTGTGGCTTTCTGTAAATGTAACCTTTGGTTCATCTGTAGCATTGTCGGCTGGCTGTTGCTGTGTAGCACCATATTTAGTCTGCTGTTGATTATTGTTAAAGCTATTATTAAAGCTATCAGAATTGTATGAGTTGTCAGAGCTGTTATTATCGTAGCTGTTATTATAGCTATTACTATAGCTGTTATCAAAGCTGTTATTATAGCTGTTGTCAAAGCTGTTGCTATAGCTGTTGTCAAAGCTGTTATTATAGCTGTTGTCAAAGCTGTTGCTATAGCTGTTATCAAAGCTATTATTATAGCTGTTATCATAGCCAGTATTATTTACAGCAGAGTCTGTATTGCCTATGTTTTGTGACTGAGCCTGATAAGTGTCAGAATATTGCTGTGCTTGATAAGGGTCGTAATATTGCTGATTAGCCTGATACTGCTGTTGATAATTCTGCTGTGCATAAGAGTCGTAGCTTTGACCCTGATATTGCTGTTGATCATACCTTGGTCTTGGATTTGAGTAGTTTTGAACATCTAAATCCAAGCTTTTATTTTTCTTTTTCTTCAGCTTAGCACCACATTTTTTGCAAAGATAAGCTTCGTCATAATTGTCAGCTTTACATCTGCTACATTGTTTCATTTATAATATACTCCTTTTAATAAGTCGGTTATTAATTATATTCATATTCATTCATAGACCATAACAATAGTTTATATCAATACAAACAGAATCTCAAGATAAAGCTGTGCAAAATACAGGTTTTATTTGTATATAAAACTGCAAAAAAACAAGAGCTGTATTGGTGTTTATTACAATTTGACAAAGCAAGCAGTAAATGGTATAATAACCACACATTTATTTTGCATAAATGCAAAAAAATCTAAAAAAGTCTTGACTATATACTATATATGTGTTATAGTATATTTACCTCGGAAAAAAGGGGCTTATTTTTTTGTGCCCATTTTTGAGGGAGGCTGAAATTTACCGCAATAATCGGAGGTGCCGTTAATGAGAGTAAAAGTAACATTAGCTTGTACAGAGTGCAAACAGCGTAACTACAACACAATGAAGAACAAGAAAAATGATCCAGAAAGACTGGAAATGAAGAAGCATTGTAGATTTTGCAACAAGCATACTCTTCACAAGGAGACAAAGTAATATCGGAGGTATAGGTTATGGCTGATAAGGTCGAGAAAAAAACTACCGACAAAGCTGTTGCAGACAAAAAAGCAACAAAGAAAAATGATAAGAAGCCTAACATCTTTGCTAGAATTGCAAAATATTTCCGTGAATGCAAAGCAGAAATAAAGAAGATTACATGGCCAGCACCAAAAACAGTTTTTAAAAACTTTGGTGTAGTATTGGTTATTATGATAATAATGGGTCTATTTGTTTTTGCGTTGGATCGAGTTCTTTTCGCACTGCTAGGTCTTGTTATGGAGACTTCAGTAAGCTAAACAGCGTGAGAGGATGATGTGCAATGTCAGGAGAAGCAAAATGGTATGTTGTTCACACCTATTCAGGTTACGAGAACAAAGTAGCTTCTACATTGGAGAAAACTGTTGAAAACAGAAATCTTCACGACGTTATTCAGGGCGTAAGAGTTCCTACAGAAATAGTTACAGAAATTGGTGAAAATGGAGTAGCTAAGGACGTAGAGCGTAAGCTTTACCCAGGATATGTATTTATCAAGATGGTATATACGGACGAAACATGGTATGTAGTGCGTAATATTCGTGGTTGCACCGGTTTTGTTGGTCCATCATCAAAGCCTGTTCCACTATCTGACGACGAAGTGGTTAAAATGGGCGTAGAAATAAGAAGCGTAGAGGTTTCATACAGCGTTGGTGATTCAGTAAGAATTACAGACGGACCACTAGAGGATTTTGTAGGCGTTGTAGAAGAAATTGATACAGAGAAGAACATAGTAAAGGTAACAGTTTCTATGTTTGGTAGAGAAACTCCAGTAGATTTAGAGCTTGGTCAAGCTGAGCTTGTGGAGTAATTAACACACTAATAATCTGCAAAGGCAGTTATTATTGAATTGAGGGATTAATAATTATCCCTTGTGGGAGGAATGTAAATTTATTAAAACATTCCGACAAAACCACGAATTATGGAGGTGCAAAAAAAATGGCTCAAAAGGTTGTAGGTTTTATTAAACTACAAATACCTGCCGGTAAAGCTACCCCGGCACCACCTGTTGGTCCTGCACTAGGTCAGCACGGTGTAAACATTATGGCGTTCACAAAGGAATTTAATGAGCGTACAAAGAATGACATCGGTATGATTATTCCGGTTGTTATTACAGTATATGCAGATCGTACTTTCTCTTTCATTACAAAGACACCACCTGCAGCTGTACTAATTAAGAAGGCTTGTAACATCCAGAGCGGTTCTGGTGTTCCTAACAAAAACAAGGTTGCAAAGATTACCCGTGAGCAGGTTAAGCAGATTGCTGAGCAGAAAATGCCAGACCTAAATGCTGCTAATATCGATACAGCGATGAGCATGATCGCTGGTACAGCTCGTAGTATGGGCGTTGAAGTAATCGATTGATCTGACTACCCAGGTGGGAGGAAAAGATCCGATTTTACCACTTTATAGGGAGGAACCACAATGAAACACGGTAAGAAATATGTTGACAG
>JAXJJE010000414.1:0-6579 GCA_036298405.1 Acutalibacteraceae bacterium | reverse complement strand
ATCTAATCTTAAATCTTCTAATTCGTCTATATCTTTAAAAATGTCATTTAACACCAACATTTAACTCACCTTCCTCACATTCATTAAAATATTCCCATACTGGTACATTTTCATATTGCCAAAAATCAATATGACTGCTTCTAGGACTAAATTTCCATTTTCCCATACAAGACTCTAAACAACCTTTTGCTATAAGACAAGGGTGAGGATATACTCTAGTAATTTTGGTAAATCTTCTCACACCACTAAATTTACTATATACCGACAAAGAATATGACGATGGTCTATCTTCTTCACCGACAACAGTTTCAAAATTATGTTCTTCGTATGAATTCAAAAATGAAGCTTTTTCAATTTTCTGCGTAGGACACGCTCGATAAACTTCAACTGGTGGTTGATTTACAGCATCTAATGGTGGTAACTCAATATTATATTTAGAAGATACACTCTGAAAATACGCAGGAAATTTTTTGCACATTTTTTGTTTATCCACAACAATCTCTCCAATTAACCATATTAATATAAATATGTATATCTATTTGTATTATAAGTGTATCATTTTTACTACATTTTTTCAATCAATTTTAGAATAATTAATATATTCGCTATCACTCCTATATTTATTATTGCACTTGAAACACTATTACACAATATGCTTATTCCTCTACATATTCTAGTATATCACCCGGTTGACATTCTAAAAGCTGGCATAGCTTAGAGATATTAACCCAAGAAATAGGCTTTTTCTCTCTAAGTGATTGTATAACTCCCTCTGCAAGTAGCTTTTCTTTGCGTAGAGTGCTAGTGTTATAACTCTTTTCTTTTAAAGCTGATAGAATGTCAATTTTATATGTTAGTGCCATTTCAACCACCCACCTTGCTACTACACCTATTCTACCATAATTTTACACAGAAAACAATGTAAAACATTAATAGTTATTCGCACAGTGGCTTGTGTGTTTCGACTATGTATAATTTTAATCTTGCTTTATATTCTTATTGCTATGTACTAAAGGTATAATCGTACTTTCAGTATCAGAAATGCTTTTTTTGCTCACACATTCAAGATGTGTATGCTGATATAACAAATCAAATAAAGTCATTTGCTCACTTGTTTCAGTTTTATCTTCCTCTACCACAACATATTGAAAATTAAGCTTATCATTAACCACATCACAAATACTTTTTATATCATTCTCATTAAGTTTGTGCAAAGGATATTGGAATAAATCCTGTCCCACACTTAAACCACCTTTGGTTAATAATAATTCCGTTGCAGTTTGCACAATCGCTTCATACTGAATTGTACCTGTGTAGTCATCAGAATCAATTTTATTAACTATTGAATGTAAAATCTCACTTGCTTGATTTATTTTATTGTGTAGCTCTTGTTTTCTATTGTCTATGTAAGATTTTTCATTCAAACTCTGACGATATTCAGTTGCATCGTTCCAATTATCATCACTATCTCTTAATAATTCAGAATACCATTTTTCAAGATATTCACCCATATTACCTAAAACATTATCTGTCTTATAACACATATTAATATCGCTTAAGGTATCCACATCATTGATATTAGGTACTGTAACTCCTAGCATATTCAAGTATGTGTCTAGTTGATTATCTTTTATTAAATTGATATATCCAAAAATAGTTTTTAACGAAGAATATATAAAGTTCATCGGAAAATCATATTTCAAATTTACGCCAAATTCACCATCAACTGGTTTTCTTTCTCCTGTAACTATTTTATATATAGTATCTTTTGGGAGATTACATTCTCTTTCCACTCTATCGTAATCATAATTTTTATACATTAATTGCTTTTTTAACTCATACTCAAGTGTTTCTCTATCTATTTTTAAAATTTCAATATTATTTATATCAAGTAAAATGTTTTCTAAATGACTATGATTTACATTAATTGCTTTTGCAATTAGTACAAGATTTTCATCGTTTAATTTTAGTGTGATTTGAGGTAAAAGAATTTTAATAAGATTTCTAAAATCATTGATTTTTATGTATTCATTCTTACCATTTTCCAGATTAGATATGTAATTTCGAGCCTTGCCCATCTGCAATGATATTTCATCTCTATTTAGTTGACTCTTTTCTCGTAATATTTTGATTGTTTGCAATAAACTGTAGCTACATTTTATTCGTGTTATTTTTTGTTTTTTCATTAAACCACCTCTTACATAACGAATTATAGCACAAACAACCTTAAAATTCAATTATTAAATATTTGTTAAGTTTTTAAAGTTACTCTGTTTTTTAGAAATGAGTATTGACAACTTACGATAACTTTGTTAAACTCTGTATATGATATAAAACTTACCATAACCAATTATAAGTTACTAACAAAGCAGAGGTGACACATCAAACCCAAACATATTTACTTCTATTGATATAGTACCCAAGAACACCATTCTAACAACCAAAAAACTAACAACATAACAAATTACTGGAGGAAAAAGAAATTATGATTACAAACGAAAACAACATTAAAATTCTTAACAGAGTTAAGGCATTAATACTTGCAGATGATACAGAGCTATTTACAGCTGAACAGGTGGCTAACTACTATAACGTACCACTTGAAGCTGTAGACTCTTGTTATTCAAACAACAAAGACGAGCTTGACGAAGATGGCGTTTTTATTAAATCAGCAAGCGACTTTTTAAATGCACACTACACCATTATTGAGCAAACAGATGAATATACTACATTTAAACTAGCTGATAACATATCATTTAAAGTATCTACAGCTGGTATCCGTTGCTTTAGTCAGCGTGCAGTTTTGCGTTTTGGTATGCTATTGGATAAAAACATAATCTCAAAAGAAGTGCGAACTCAAGAGCTTAACATTTTTCAGCATACTTCACCAGAGCAAAAGCAAGCTACACTCAACGAAGAACTAAACCTTAGAACAGCTTTTAATAACGCTGTACTAGAGAACGACCCTGTAAAGATGTTTAAAGCCTACAATAATTTGCAAGACTTCAAACAGTGTCACATCAACAATTAAAACTCAATAAAACAAACTAACCAATAAACAAAGGAGAATTTAAAATGAAAGTATTTTACGGTATTGAAGAAGGATTTGTACTAGACAACGAAGCTTTTACAGATGATATAACAGAAGTGTTTGAAACACCCCTAAAGGAAGAATACATAACACATATTGACTTCAACGATGATTTTGCTGATGAAGTGCAAAGAGTATTTCCAGAAGTTAATAAACAAAACTTTTTCCATTTAGCTATTGACCCAAACAGTAAGGTTGCTGTTTATAACGAAGTGACAGATATCTTGACACTGGATTATAACGACCCTAAGCTTACAACCTTTATTACAGACAAATTCAACACTTGTGTTAAAGACTTTACAGTTACATCTAGCAAAATTCAAATTATTGTAGGTGATGGTGGGGTTCATTTGTGGTTCTATGCCGAGGGTTACTCTACCAATGAACCAACGCAAGGTGGCGAAGTTGGTTATACATTCCCTATTGAACTCAACCAAGACGAAACAGCACTGCTGTACAAGCTAGTGTGGTAAAAATAAATAACAGAAATGAAAAAGAAAGGAAAATAAAAACAAGTGCAATTAATAACACCAATAAGAATTAAAAAGAAAGCAGAATACGAAGTTGTTTATAGCGATAGAGTATACGGTGATTTTTTTGATTTAGACGACCTTACAATCAAGGTAAATAACGATACTGGCGAGTATGAAGTAGAGATAGAAAGAATATACCAATTTGACGATTTTTCAGGACTACAACAATACTTAACAGCACTAAAAGATAATGTAATACATAAACTGGGGCTTGATGGTGCTGTGCATAATATAAGTTTTAACTTTGACGGAATAACAGTAGATTATTATGCTGGTGAAGAACTTGAGGACTATATGTATCTAAGGTTTGAGAATTACATTCGTGAGTGTTTATTTTTATACGATTGCAAACAACTTAATAATAATTCTAAAAAGCAGAAATGTACAATGTGTATATGTAAGGGTTAAGTGTAGATAACAGTTGCATTAACAGGTAAGTACATATCGGTAGTTGCAAATACATAAAAACACATTTATTTTCATCTATATGTTTTTTAGTTCCGACTACCGATATTTTGCTTAATTTTATTAAAAAATGGCTTTCCTATGCGATTTATCCGACAGCTGTACCGATTACTATTCTTGTGATGTGTAATAAATATTATAACACTTTGCACAACTAATTAATACTTTAAAAGTAGCTTATTGTGATATATTACAATTTATTTATACAGTAACACCGAATGAACATAAATAATACGCATTGATACAGCTGTAACCACAGAAACGAGGTGATTTTACCCCAACAAGAACCTTAAACAAATAAACAACTAACAACAGAAAGGATTTAATATTGAATAACATTTTTAGAGAATTACTAAGAGAAAAAGAATTTTTTGTATATAGCTTGAGTTTAGCTAATTACCTTGTACGACAAGGACACGACATAATAAAGGTTAAGGATAATTTAAAATATCCGATGTTTAAGGTGTTTGTATTCAGAAATACACCTAAAATTCATATTGATATGGAAAGCTATTATTTAGATAAGGGTAGAGGGTAAGGATTATTGTCAAACGCAAATAAAGTGATAACAAAGCAGAAAAACAATATTTTGGGAAGAAAAAGAGTATCAGATGTAATAACAAGAACTGATATAGAACAATGGAAGCAAGGCGATATTATAACCATATCTGCTGGCTGTGGTGTAGGTAAAAGCTATTTTGTGAAAGAAATTTTATATAAATACGCAAAAGAACACAATTATAAAATTATTATGTTTATTCATCGTAAAAACTGTGTTGTTGCTTTTGAATTAGAGCTACAACGAGATAAGAAAGATGACATAATTACAGTTACAAGCTATCAAAAGCTAGAGAATGACAAGCTTTGCGATAGATTTGAGGATTTGAACAACTACCGTTTTATTGTATGTGATGAATTTCATTACTTCATTGAGGATGCAGGCTTTGCTAAATGTACAGATATTTCTTTTGACTATATTATGAATCATACACCTGACTCAATAAAAATATGTATGTCTGCAACAGGTGACAACATAGAAGAATATCTTAAATTAATGTGCGACAAGCCAACAATAAAATACACCGTTCCACACACTTATGATTATATTGATGATATTTTATTTTACACTAAAAATTCAACATTAGATGATATGGTTGACTTAATAATTAAAAATAATCAAAAGGCAATTGTATTTAACCAAAGTGCAGAACAAGCATATAGGCTACATAAAAAATACAAGAAAAACTCTATTTTTGTATGTGCAACAGGCAATCTTCAATACTATAAATATGTTGATGAACAGAAAAAGAATGATATGTTAGCAAATGAAAGATTTGAGGAAAATATACTTTTTACTACTTCTTGTTTTGACGCTGGTATTAACATTGTAGATAAGTCTGTAAGATATGTGATAGTCGATATAAGGGATATTGCTTCTTTTATCCAATGTGTAGGACGAAGAAGAGTAGACTATAACGACCCTAACGATAAGTTTGTATTGATAATAAAAAATATATCAAATAGACAACTTGAATACAGCATAACCAAAACTCAAAAAGCGATTGAAAAAGCTGAATACGCAAAAGAGCATACTACCGAAGAATATATTTCAAAATATTTTAGAGAATCTGACAATATAGTTTATTTTGACACTTGCAACGGTGTTTGTAAGGCTTGTGTAAATGAACTAATGCTATACAAAAATAAACAAAATTTAAAATTGTATGAAGCTATATTAGAAAAAGGTAAATTGGGTTATCGTATGTATATGGAAGAAATATTTGACTCAACACCACCACAATACAATAAATACGGTGAAAGAAAATATAAGTATATCTACGATACAGCAGAAATTATTTTTCAAAATCAATCACTACTAACCTACTTAAATGATAAAGTTGGTGAGTATATGCCAACTGTAGAAAGTCGCAAAGAATTAATCCAAAAAATCAATTTGCGTTCAGATGGTAAATTAATAAAAACACGAGAAACATTAAACAGCTACTTGGTAAATGATTTAAAGTCTGATTTTGTCATTAGAAAGATAAGTAAAACGATAAATGGTAAAAGATATAGACACGTTTGGGTGATAGATAAAATTTAACCATATAAAAAGGCACAAAATCGGCGAAAAACTATATATAGTAAAAACTCCCATTTTGTGCCTTAACCACCGATAAAAGTACATTTACAGGGCGAAACCACATTGCAATTACTACATTAAAAAAATAACACAACATAAAGTACAAGATATATTTTTATCACTTATAAATGTGTTATTTTTAACACCCAACTCGCCATTCTATTCCAGTTTTTGCGAAAAATCTCGCCATTCTGTTCATATTGCACTTCTCAAAAATTGGCTTACTACTGGGACAAACTGGCATTTTTTCGCAAAAGTTGCCTCTTTTCTTATATGTCCTATCGTCCATAACGAAAAGCAATACAGAAAAACACTCCACAATTACACCTTTTTATTAATTATTTTTT
>JAXJJE010000413.1:0-3045 GCA_036298405.1 Acutalibacteraceae bacterium | reverse complement strand
GTTATATCCTCTGTAGGTTCCTCTACAGCTGTAGTAGCAACCTCTGTAACGCTCTGGGTTGCAGGTTCGGTAGCAGAGCTCTCTGCCTTCTGTGCATTACAGGCTGTAATGCACAAAGCACAAGCCACTGCTACTAAAAGCTTCGAAATAGCATTTAATTTCATAAATAAAACACCTCTACACTAAAACTTTATTACATAAGTTTATAACCTTAATCACTCATTGTCAATAATTGTAAATAATAGTTTACGATTTATTTATACTCTCTCTATATATTATAAATTAATCCTCAAAGCTATAGGTAGAATGACCCTTACCCATATAATCAGAGCACAAAAAGCAAGCCTTGCTATCACAATATTTTTCAAACAAATATTCTGCGTTTGCAGGGTACTCCTCAAGCTCATACCTTTCTATTCTGTAAAACTGACTATAACAGGAATTATGACCAATTGCCACATAAAGTCGCATAGCATAGATATTATCACCAAACACACCAACCGTACATTGCAATCCACTTTTAGCTTTCAGCTCTTTAAAATCATCACACATATATTTCACAAATAACACCTCTATATTATAAATATTCCTGCAAAAAAGGGTCGTTATAAACAACGACCCTTTTTATATTAATCTATATAGCTAAGCAGATGACCATAATACTCGTCTGTATTATCATCGTATCCGTCACGGTCTTCATCTACAAAATCATCTGGAATACCGTCACCATCTTCATCAACAAAGCTGTTTGTGTCTGCATTAGTTGTAGCCTCTGTAGCAGTCTGAGTTGGAACTTCTGTTGGGGCAGATGTTGGAGCCTCGGTAGGAGCTTCTGTTGGGACTTCTGTTGGAGCTTCTGTTGGTGCCTCGGTTTGCTCCTCTGTTACAGCCTCTGTTTGTGGCTGTGTTACTGCCTGTGTTGGTTGTACTATATTTTCATATGGCACTGTTGCAACTACAGTTGGTGCTGTAGTTGGGTCTTCTTTCTGTGAGTTCATACCCTCCATACCAGATACAACAACCCACGCAATCAAAGCAAGTAACGCAAGCAATACAATAGTAACAATTACAATAGCACTATTGCCAGACTTAGCTGGTGACTCGTCTTCTTCTACCTCATCATCAAATTTATCATTGTATGTAGTCAAATTTTCATCTGAATTCGAAGCAATATCCTCAAATTCTTCGCCATCATTATCAGCCTCTTGCATAGCTTTTCTTGCTGCTTCTCTTTCAAGTTCTTTTGAATACTCGTTAAAAAGCTGAGAGTAGTCAGAATTAAACTGTGAGTCATACTGCTGAGCCTGAGTTGCTCTGTCCATTATTCTGCCTGTTTCTTCGTCTGTATCCATATCAAAGTTATCACCAAACTGAGAAGCATATCTCTCTGCCTGTGTTCTTCTGTCTGTTTCTGTAGCATTTGCAGGATAACCACAAATAGGGCAAAATCTCTCGTTTGAATATTCATTCTCACATTTACTACATTTCATTTACAAATTAACCTCCTTTAATTACTTTTTTTAGCTGTAATTTTCTTTTCGGTGCCATTAAGCAACCTTTTGATATTTCCACTATGCTTAATTATAACACACAATCCAATAAGCATTGTAAACAAAGTTGAAATTATTACATAAGATCTTGAATGTGCAACCTCTGTGCCTGCTGCTCCACGGTAATCAACAAAATAAGTGAACAGGAATGTAGATACAGGGTAAGTTGCTGCACATATAAGTGAGCTTATAGAAATTATCTTTGTTGCAATAAATATAATTGCAAATATTGTAATAGCAACCAAGAATGTTCTCCAGTCAGCAACAACCATAAGACCTGCTGTTGTAACAACACCCTTGCCACCTCTGAACCCAAAATAAACAGGGAACATATGACCAGCAATACAGCACAATCCAGCAAGATATTTACCATAAACAATAAATTCACCTAATAAAACGCTATTATTTGTAGCAATAGTAGAGCACACAATGCCACCAATTGCAACAGCCATTAATGCCTTTAAAAAGTCGAATGCAATAGTAAACACAGCAGGGCCTCTACCAACTGAACGCAAAACATTTGTAAAGCCTGCATTACCACTGCCCATTTCTCGTATATCCTTCTTTTTATCGACCATTTTAGTAATTATAATTGCAAAATTAATACTACCAAGCAGGTATCCTACAAATGCCGAAATAATAATCTGTAACCAACCAGTTGATATAAAATACATTAAATTTCTCATAGATTTTCCTCCTGAAATTATTTATCTCCACGTTCTCGAATAACAAACCTGATTGGTGTGCCCTCAAGACCAAATGTATCTCTGATTCTATTCTCTAAATATCTTTGATAAGAAAAATGGAAAAGCTCTGCTGAATTTACAAAGCATACAAATGTTGGTGGCTTTGCACTTGCCTGTGTCATATAGAAAATCTTTAAACGTCTACCCTTATCGGTAGGTGGCTGAACTCTTGCAGTAGCCTGTGCAAGAACATCATTAAGAGTACCTGTTTTAATTCTCATTGAATTTGAATTTGCAACAGCCTTAATCATTTCAAACAGCTTATCAAGTCTTTGACCTGTTTTTGCAGAAATAAATATCATAGGTGCATAAGACATAAACGCAAAATCCTTTTCAAGGTCTTTCTTGTAGGTGTTCATTGTTGTACCATCTTTTTCTATTGCGTCCCACTTATTTACTGCAATAATACAAGCCTTACCTGCATCGTGTGCTAAGCCTGCTACCTTTGAGTCTTGCTCTGTAAAGCCCTCTGTAGCATCTATCATAATAACGCAAACATCACTGCGTTCTATTGCCATTTTAGCACGGATTATACTATATTTCTCAATAGCATCATCAACTTTATTCTTTCTACGCATACCAGCAGTGTCAGTAAAGTTAAACATTCCGTGCTTATTTTCTACCATTGTATCAATAGAATCTCTGGTAGTACCAGCAATGTTGGTAACAATGTTTCTGTCCTCACCCAACAATGCATTTGTCATTGATGATTTTCCAACGTTAGGCTTTCCTACAATGGTAATTCTTGG
>JAXJJE010000412.1:0-4362 GCA_036298405.1 Acutalibacteraceae bacterium | reverse complement strand
TGATTTCAGACATCTTGAAAGCATTGAAGATACCAAAGAGTTTATTAGAATTGCTACTACAGTAAGTAAAGCATCGGGAACTATGCTGAAGCTTATTGCAAAGGCAGTTAGAAGCAATTATAATAAAAACACAGCTAGTGTTAATAAGGAGGAAAAAGAAAATGGCATTAATATTCAATCCGAACGCAGATATGAGCAAGGGAGAACCAACGATAACCTACGACGAGTACCGAATGGACAAGGATGGAGCGATGATTCCAGTAATAGAAGCCAGCGACGAGAAGCCGATGGAGCTGGGAGTGTACGCAGCGAAGCACCTCAGGTTTCTGAAAGAGGAACAGCCAGAGAGATACACAGAGCTAATGCTGTTGGAGAACACAACGGAGTATCTACACAACATAGAGATAAGAGCTCAGAACAGAAAGGAAACAATAATAGAACAACAGAAGAAAGCACTGGGAGTAACCGAGGAGCTGAAAGAGAAAGACCAGATGAAATGGGTAGGCTTGATGAACAGCATAATTCAATCAGCCGAGGAGATAGTTCTGGCAGAGATAGTTTACGCTTAAATAACCAAGTTAATATTGCAGACGAAAAAGCAGAGGTTGATGTACAAAATCAAGCCTCTGCTTTTTCTATTTCTCAGCAGATTATTGATGATACTCTCTGTAGAGGCAGTGGCTTTTCTCAGGGTAAAATGCGTATCTATGAGCAGTTTGAAAAGAATTTATCCTCAAAGGAAAATGCTGAATTTCTGAAAAATGAATATGGTGTTGGTGGTGGCTCACACGCTGGTGGACACGATGGCTATAGCACTTGGCACGACGCTAAGGGTCTTAGTATAACAAAGGGCTATGATGATAAGCGACCAGAGGTGTTTCTTAATTGGAAACAGGTTGCTACTCGCATTTATCAGCTTATCCGTATGGATAGATTTTTAAATCCAAAGGAAAAGGAATATTATCCTAAGTGGCTTGAGGAACAAGCAATGAAAGAAGCCGAGCGTTTGCAACAGGAAAAAGCAAATGAAGCTTCCAAAGCAGAAAAATTAGACACTGAATATTTCTATCAATATGGTGTTGGTGATTCAGTATATATCGGTGCAAGTAAATATGAAATAGTTTCTATTTCGGGTGGTCAAAGCACCAACAAAGCCAGTAAGCGTATTGATAAGGTACAAACCAATATGGGCGAAATTCCTATTGAGGACTATAGAGAAATAATGGCTGGTCAATATGGCTTTAATAGCTATGATGAGATGTACGACGAAGGCTTACGCTTAGGAGGTGGCTATGATAAAGAAGATGATAAGGCTATTGATGAGGGTTTAGTAGTTTTACAGGACGCACATTTCCCATTAGTAGATAAAGAAGTGAAGCGTGAAGATTTCGAGAGCTTGCTTAAGGAGAGTATTTTCAATGAACATTTGAAAAAGCCTAAAACATCATATAACCGTGATTTGTTTATTGCTTATGCCAGTAATAAGCTGATTGATGACCAAGCAGTAATTAATGCTCATAAAAATTCTGATTTCGGAAATTTCAAGCTAGAAGTTAATTCTGCTGTTGATAAAATTGCAGTAGACCTGCTTGTTAATCCAGAGGACTTTAGCAACCTTACTGTTGACGAGGTTATCGGTGTTGTATCAGAATTTCAGAATATAGTAACAATAAAGGAAGCTATATATAACGCTGTAGGTACAAATATCGATATAGGACTTACACAGCGTGAAAGCGTTACAGAGTCTGATGATATAGACTTTTCTGACCCTTTTGCTAGAGATACTGACGATGAGTCTACTGCTTACGATGATATAGCTACAGAAGATACTGAAACAGCTCAGACTGAATTGCTTAACAATAATGGTTATACTAATTATTACCGTATTTATCAGTTAAAGGACATACCTGACTACCACGGTATACGCTTTCAAAATAGTGCTAGAAACAAACAACAAGGTGTTAAGCTCAATCAAGATGATTACGATTTAATATATGAAGGCAACTGGGACGAGCTGAAAGATATACCAGAAGAATACAGATTAGAGCGTATTTTTGAAAAGTTTAATACGGATTTACCTGAAGACTTCAGAGGACACTCTTTGTCTGTAAGTGATGTAATAACTGTTGGAAACGAGGATACTCAGACAGCCTATTATGTTGATAGTGTGGGATTCACGGATTTTCCTGAGTTTTTCAAGGAAAAGGAACAGGAACTAGACATTGAGAACGAACTTCAACAAGCATTAGATGTGTCTGATACATCAGAGGTTCAGGAACAAGCAACAAACAACACTCAATCAGTTGAACAGGATAACACAGACCTTATAGGTAAAGAGCTTACACTTGGCAACCGTCGTTTCAGAGTAGAAAAGATTAGTATGTTCGGTGATGTATCACTTCGTGACCTTGAATTTGAAAGAGTGAATGGCTTCCCTATTTCAAGAGTTGAAAAGGTTGAGCTGGTACGCTATGCATTGGAAATGGAAGCAGAGATGAAAAAAACATCAACAGCTACTAAGTCTGTTGATGAGCTTCAAATAGGTGACATAATTCGTTTAGAGGGCGAAGAATGGAGAATTGATGAAATTATCGGTGATTTTTATTTCAGAATCATCAATCAAGATGAGAACGCATGTTGCTCAAGAAAAGCCTTTATAGAAAATTGGAAAGAGCGTCTTATAAGATTAGGCTATGAGTATATTCCTCCTGTTAAGGAAAGCACAAGGAATATTCCTACTGCTGACAAAACCAACTACATAATCAATGATGATAATCTTGGTGTAGGTACTAAGCCTGAGCGTTTCCAAAACAACATCAATGCTATTCGTGTGCTAAAAGCTATTGAGAGCGAAAACCGTTTAGCTACTCACGAGGAACAGGAAATATTGTCAAAATATGTTGGTTGGGGTGGCTTGGATAAATACTTTGAGCCAACACACAGCCGATACAATGAGCTTAGAGAGTGCCTGACAGATGATGAATTTACTTCGGCTAGTGCAAGCACCTTAACAGCCTTTTATACTCCACCAGTGGTTATAAAGGCTATGTATAAGGCTCTTGATAACCTCGGATTTACAAATGGTAATATCCTTGAGCCTAGCTGTGGCACAGGTAACTTTATGGGTCTGCTACCTGAGAGTATGCAGAGCAGTAAAATGTATGGTGTAGAGCTTGACAGTATATCGGGTAGAATAGCAAAGCAACTCTATCAGAAAAATAAGATTTCTATTGGTGGATATGAAAAGGAACAGTTGCCTGATAGCTTTTTTGATGTTGCTGTTGGTAATGTTCCTTTTGGTGATTTTAAGCTATCCGATAAAAGATATAACAAACACAAATTTCTGATTCACGATTACTTCTATGCGAAAACTCTCGACAAGGTTCGTCCCGGTGGTGTTATAGCATTTATTACAGCAAAGGGTACTTTGGATAAAAAGGATAACAAGGTTCGTAAATATATAGCAGAACGAGCAACTCTATTGGGTGCAATAAGATTGCCTAATGACACATTCAAGGGTGCTGCTGGAACAGAGGTTACATCTGATATTCTTTTCCTACAGAAAAAAGAAGCATTATCACTTGAAAATCCTGATTGGCTATACCTAAAGGAGAATGAGGACGGTATTGTAATAAATCAATACTTTGTTGATAACCCTGATATGGTAATGGGTGATATAAAATTAATTTCTGGCCCACACGGGCTAGAAATGGCTTGCGTGTCTAACGATGATGGCACACTTGAAGAAAAATTAAATGCTGCTGTGGCTAAAATACAAGGTCAGATAGTGACTTATAACAAGGCTCAAGATGCAGATGATGTAATCGAAAGCACCGAAGTAACAGCTATACCAGCAGACCCTACTGTTAAAAATTATAGCTATGCTATTGTGGACGGAGATTTATATTTCCGTAAGAACAGCATAATGGAAAAACAAAGCATAACAGGCTTACCTGAAGAACGAGTAAGAGGATTGATAAAGCTAAGGGATATTGTCAGAGATTTGATTGATTATCAGTCAAACGATTATCCTGACAGTGATATTTCTGCTAAGCGTGATGAGCTTAATAATGAATATGAAAAATTCACTAAAAAGTATGGCTTAATTAACAGCAGAGGTAATAAGCTGGCATTTAATCAAGACAGCTCTTTCCCACTACTTACATCTCTTGAGCTGTTAGACGAGGACGGAAAGCTGAAGCGTAAATCTGATATATTCTATAAGAGAACCATTAAACCGTACATTCCAGTAACATACGCTGAAACATCTATTGAAGCACTGGCTGTAAGCCTTAACGAGCGTGGTAAGGTTGATATAGAATATATGGCTAAGCTAACAGGCTTTGAACAGGAAAAGGTAAT
>JAXJJE010000411.1:0-3388 GCA_036298405.1 Acutalibacteraceae bacterium | reverse complement strand
GAGTTTGCTAGCTTTTTTCTTTCTATAAATAAAATTTACTGACTTGAACCCGAGAGGGCAGAGGTAGCATATGAAAACTAAATTATATAAGGACATAATTGGTATAGAAAATTTTTATAAAAGCTTTCCAGATAAAAATTGGTTTTATTTTTGTGATATTCTGGAGTTCAGATACTATAGAAATCACGAAAATTATAAATGGTATGATGAGTTATGCATTGATTTAAAATTAAGCGACTCAACTGGAGCAAATGTGATTCTACTTATGTTCAGAGGTGTTACCGGTAACGATAATTTTAGATTGTACGATAGAATTTCTGGCTTTGACATAATTAATTTACAGCAACAAAATATTGGCTGGGAAGCACACTATGAGATAACAGACTTTGAAGACTCAAATATTCATTTCTATTGTGACGAAATAGAGGTAAGGGTAATTTCCGTAAACGGTCAAAAGGCTATACCTGATACAGATTAAAAAACAAAGCTGATACTAAAACAAAAACTCCCACAAAGTATAATTAAAGCTTTGTGGGAGTTGAATTTTTATGCAATCAAGCTTCGTTGTGCTCTCTTGCTTCACGTTCTTCTTGTCGTTTTAATGCTTTTAGGGCAATCGTTTTTAATGCCAGCGAAACGCTTACAGCAAAGATAATAAGATAAACCAGCATTGCAGCCATTGCACCAAATGCCAACGTACTTGAGAATTGTGGTACAATAATAAAGGTAATAGCAAAGATACCCATAAAGGCACACAAACAGGCAACTACACATTTAACACAGCTGGATTTATCAAATGCAGCAAATAAAAAACCAATTATTGGGATTAATGCATATACAATAGCAATCATACCAAGCTTTACCCATTTCATATCGTCAGTATTCATTCCTATGATAAGCTCAAGCATAGTTTTAGAATAATAATTTTTTCCGTCATACATTGCCATATAAGGCATTGCCAATAAAAGCATTTCAATCAAAAACAAAACGCAAAGTCCTAATCTTTGTGGTTTTGTTTTTTTGTTTTCTGTACTTCTAAATCCACTGTTCATTTAAAAACTCCTGTTATTTTATTGCTTTTTCTTTAAAGAACCAAAGGTTTCTTCATAATCCTTAATCGCCTGTAAAATAATCTGCTCTGTTTCCTTAGCGTCCTTAACATCTTCAACCTCTGTGTATTTGTCGTCAGTTTCAAGCATTTTATACACAGCAAAGAAATGACACATCTCCTTAAAAATGTGGCTAGGTAATTGAGAAATATCAGTATACGCACTATATTTAGGGTCACTAAATGGTATAGCAATTATTTTTTCATCTTTATAGCCCGAATCAATCATTCTTATATATCCAATAGGATAGCACTGTACCAGTGTGCCAGGGTAAATAGTTTCGCTACATAGTACCAGAACATCAAGAGGGTCAAGGTCTTGTGCTAGTGTGCGTGGAATAAAGCCATAGTTTGCAGGGTATCTTGTAGAGGTGTACAAGATTCTGTCAAGCTTTAATAGGCCAGTGTCCTTGTCAAGCTCATATTTACTCTTACAGCCCTTTGGTATTTCTATATATGCCTCAAATTTTGTTGGTGTAATTCTTTCAGGTTTAATATCATGCCAAACGTTCATATATAATCCTCCTAAAAAATATGTGTACTTTATATAAAAATAAATCGTATTTTTAATTTTATAATTATTATATCATACAATTTTAAGCTTGTCAAAAAGGTTACAATATAGATTTACAGATTGTTTACAGTTTGGTACTTTGTTTTAGCAGTACAAACAGTAATTTATTTTATCATTTATACATACATTTGTATAAAAAAGATAGGATGTGTTTTATATGCGATATGACAACATAGAATATAACGACGAGTGGCAAAGCGTACCGGTAGTACGAGCTGAGCCAGTTACAGATGAGTATGATGATGTCGATAGCGAGGAGGATTATGATACATACAGTGGTGCTGGTGATGGGTACAAAAATTTTACAAACATAACAAAGCACCAAAAATCAAGCACACCACAGCCTGTAATAAAGCTTCAATTTATACTTAGCATAGCAGTATTGGTGTTAGCCTTTGTGCTGAAAAATTACGGAGGTAGCCTATATACAACAGCTAGTGAGTGGTATTTTGGTAAACTTAACAACTCTCTTGTGGTTACAATGAACACAGAAAATCATATGCTGCCAACTGATATACAAACCGAAATCTCAACAGAAGAAAATCATCAAACAGTAACTCAGCCACAGCAATACACTGAATTAAATAAGACTATGACCGAAGCAGTAACCGAGCTAGCTACCGAACCAACAACCACAGAACCAACAGATGTAACACAGTCTACAGCAGAAGAAGTAACCCAAACATCAACAGAAGAAACTGAGGACTATAATGAATATTAAGCTGTTTAATGTGAAATTTTATTTATCATACCCGTTTGTAGCACTTGTTACTTTACTGTTGATTTTTGATGACAAAGGGATAGCTCTGTGTTGCTTATTAGCCTCATTTTTTCACGAAATGGGGCATATTTTTGCTATGAAGCTTTTCGGTACAAAATTAGACAGTATAGGCTTGTCTGTGTTTGATGTTAATATTACAGACACAGGTAAGCCATACAGAGGATTTATTGCCGAAATTATAATCACTCTTGCGGGAGTTTTTGTAAATATTGTATTGTTTTTACTATGCTATATAGTGTATAATAATTGTAGTATATATATACTTAGGTGTTTCGCAATAGCGAATCTTACTTTAGGTGTATTTAATGTATTACCTATAGATTCTTTAGACGGTGGCAACGCACTTGAAATGATTTTACGCAGAAATTTTTCAGATAAAACAGTATACATTGTAACCTTGTTGGTTTCAATTTTATTTGTTATTCCACTTGGATTTATAAGCTTTTTTATTCTTTTAAATTCATCGTATAATTTTACTTTTCTATTTGCCACTATGTATCTTATAGGAGTTATAATTTTTAAAAGAAAAAAGAATTTTTAATCGGAGAGGATAAGTTGTGATAAATAAAAATGTTGAAAAGCTTTTGCTAAAGGTTCAAAAGCCCGGCAGATATGTTGGAGGCGAAATGAACAGCATTATAAAGGATAAAAGCAAGGTTGATGTAAGATTTGCGTTCTGTTTCCCTGATGTTTATGAGGTAGGTATGTCACACCTTGGTATGAAAATTTTATATAGTCTGTTTAATAGTAAAGAGCATATCTGGTGTGAGCGTGTTTTTGCACCATGGATAGATATGGAAGAGCAAATGCGTAAGAATAATATTCCACTTTACGCACTTGAAAGTGGCGACCCTCTTTCAGATTTTGATTTTATAGGCTTTACATTGCAATATGAGCTAAGCTTTACGAATGTTCTTAATATGCT
>JAXJJE010000410.1:0-1083 GCA_036298405.1 Acutalibacteraceae bacterium | reverse complement strand
ATTTAAACAGCACAAGGCACACTTAAAAAATGTGCTTTGTGCTGTTTGTGCTTATAAAGCAATGAAAAAGCCTTGATAAAAATATTACTTATTAAGGTATGACTTTAGTAAAACCTCTAATATATCGTCTCTTTCCATTCTGCTTATAATCGCTCTTGCATTTTTATGTGTTGTAATATATGTAGGGTCTTCTGACAGAATATAGCCAACCATCTGATTTATAGGATTATAGCCCTTTTCTTTCAGTGCATCATATACAAGTGTAAGATTTTTTCTAAAAGCCTCGTCCTTATCATTAACAATTGAAAAAACCATTGTTTTATCCATAAAAGAACACCTCCATTATTTTTATTGCCTTACTCGTTAATAATACTATATGATTTATAAAAAATCAATAGAAATTTGTATGAAATTTTAGGTAATAATTATTTTATGAACGTAGAATAGCACCTAGCTTTTCAAGTGCAGTCATCATCTTTTGCATAGCTGAACCAGCCTGCTCGTCTGTTAATGTGCCTTCACTGCTACGCATAGTTATATTAAATGCAACACTCTTTTTGCCTGCTTCAATCTGCTTACCCTGATATACGTCAAATAGCTTGATTGATTCAACAATCTTACCACCAGCCTTTTCCATTGCCTTTTGTAATGTGATAACAGGAATAGCCTCATCACATAGAAGTGCAAGGTCTCTTGTTACAGCTGGATATTTTGGTAGTGGTGTGTAGCTCTTTTCTACGTTTGCGTATTTATAAAGAACAGCAACATCAATCTTGAAGATATAAACTCTTGTGCCTATACCGTAGTTCTCTATACACTGTGGGTGCATTTCGCCAAGCACACCTAGCTTTTCGCCCTGCACGCTAAGTACAGCACATCTGCCAGGATGGAATGAATATTCATTGCTTGATGCCTCTATATCATACTCCTGTAAGCCAGCTTTGTTAAGTAGCTCTTCAAGCATACCCTTAGCTGTAAAGAAGTCTGCACCATCGCCATACATACCAGCAATAAGAACTTCCTTTTCAATAGGTAGCTTGTCTGGCTCGGTAGGAATATACTCACGACAAATCTCGTAAAGAT
>JAXJJE010000409.1:0-1557 GCA_036298405.1 Acutalibacteraceae bacterium | reverse complement strand
TGCATAACAAAATTACAACCAAATCCAATTATTAACACCCACATAATTATAAACAAAATAATTCTGATAATTTCCATTTTTTTACTCACGCAATTCTCCTCTTTAAATCGGGATTATTAAATTAACCAAAATATTGTTCACCTACATTATCTGTTGAGGTAAATCCTGCTTTTGAGAAAGTTTGTTTATCGCTTACACAATAAACATAATTGCCGTTTTGAGCAAGAATATAGTAATCATCGGGATATAGCTCGCAGTACAGCTGAAAAATCTTAGAAGAATCTTCATCAGATAAACCGTATACAATATCAATAAACTTCTTACCCTTTTGAGCCATAACACGGTCAACAGCTAAATCAGAACCTTCAACGGTGGTAAGTTCTTCAATTGTATAACCACTATCCTCTAAATTTTCGATAAGAGTATCTCTTTGAGGTACAATTTTATCTGGGTCTGGCATATTGGTACCAACAGAAACAGAACCACAGCCTGCAATTAAAAAACTTAATACCAAAGCTAGCAAACACACAAAAACATTTTTTCGCATTAAATCAAACTCCTCTAACTCTTGTCAGTATAAATTCAAATAATTTAAAAGACAAATTGAAATTTATTTACTTTTCTTCTCTTTATTGCGTTTAATTAATGCGATGATTAATCCAGCAACTCCAGCACATAGCCATATAATACCCAACGCAGTATTTCCTGCCCAAAACCAAACAACTGGCGATAGAATAATCCACATAATCGCTAAAATTAAAATTCCCTTGCTATTCATAATTATCTCCTGTCAAAGTCAAGTATGTCTGCGTTCAACATAATAAGCTATTATGCCTTTGGATTAGCCTTTGGTAGCTTGTACTGTGATTCTTTCTTTTTCTGTCTGAACAATACAAACTTTGTACCGATTACCTGTACAACATCTGCATTTACCTTTTCTGCGATTTCGTCGGCTGCTATTCTTGGTGTTGTGTCTGAATTTTCAAGCACTCTGCCCTTGATAAGCTCTCTTGCCTCAAGTGCAGAATCTGCCTGTGCTACAACTGTATCTGTAACACCACTTTTACCGATTATAAGTATTGTGTCCATTGAGTTTGCCATACCTCTCAGGTAGGCTCTTTGTTTACTTGTTAGCATTTTTCTCCTCCATTATATGCTGTTTAAGCTGTTCCTTTAAAATTCTTAGTGCGTTACCACGGTGGCTGATTTTATCCTTTTCATCAGCTGTAAGCTGTGCAAAGCTTTTGCCACCTGCTACCATAAATAATGGGTCATAGCCAAAGCCACCCTCACCCATAGGCTGGAACGCAATTTTGCCCACACATTCACCGTGAGCAATAATTTCTCTGCCATCTTCAAGTATGCAGCAGATTACACATACAAACTTTGCATTGCGTAGAATGTCTGGTACATCCTTCATTTCTGCAAGAAGCTTTGCGTTATTGCTTTCGTCTGTTGCGTTTTCACCTGAATATCTTGCAGAGTAAATTCCTGGTGCACCATTCAGTGCATCTACCATTAAGCCCGAATCGTCAGCTATACAAGGCAAGCCTGTAC